>JALLOP010000001.1 GCA_027718005.1 Patescibacteria group bacterium AH-259-L07
AATTTCAAGCTTCGCTTAAAATTTAGCAGTAAAATAATAAACCTTGTAAATTTCAAGGTTCTGCGAGCGTAGCGAGCAGGTTCTTATATTTTATGACAAATAAAGAGAAGTAAAAAAAAATAGTAAAATAAAATGAACAAAAACGAGATTAAAAAATTGATAGAAAAAGGAGAAAACGAAAAAGTAGAGCTCAAAGAAAATTTTGATAAAGAAGCAATAAAAACAACAGTTGCTTTTGCAAATACTAACGGAGGCGTAATTCTAATAGGCGTGAGTAATAAGAGAAAGATTAAGGGCGTTTCGATCGGAAAAGAAACTTTAAAAGATTGGATAAATAAAATTTCTCAAGCAACAGAGCCAACATTAATTCCCGAAATAGAAAGCTATAAAATAGAAGGAAAAGATGTAGTCAAAATAACACTAAAAGAATCCCCGATAAAACCTGTGGCATATAGAGGCATTTGTTATTTAAGAGTTAAAAATAGCAACAGAAAATTAACCCCCAAAGAAATTGCTGATTTGCATTTACAAACAGTCGGCTCTTCTTGGGATAGTTATCCGGCAAGAGATGCTAAATTGAAGGATATTGACTTAGAAAAGGTTAAGGAATATATCAAGTTAGCAAATGAAACGGGGAGAAGAAAAATAAAAGAAAAGCCCTTGGAATCCCTGAAAAAACTTGAGCTAATAAAAAACAACAGACCAACATGGGCTACGATTCTACTTTTCGGCAAAGAACCTCAGAGATTTGTTTTACAAGCTAAAGTTCATTGCGGGAGATTTAAGTTTTCAAAAATTGATATTTTGGACGATAGAATGATTGATGAGAATCTAATTGAACAAGTTGATGAAGTAATGAATTTTATTAAAAAATATATTAGCGTAAGGTTTTTTATTACAGGAAAACCAAGAAGAAAACAGGTTTGGGAATATCCTTTAGATGCTCTGAGAGAAGCCATAGTAAATGCTATTGTACATAGAGATTATACTGAATCAAGTGAAACACAAGTTGAGGTATATGATGATAGAATTGAAATATGGAATCCAGGAGAATTACCTTTAGGAATAGAGATAGAGGATTTATATAAAATAGATCATAAATCAATCCCCAGAAATCGGCTCATTGCCCAAATATTTTATGACATTGGTTTTATTGAGAAATACGGCAGTGGGACCATAAGAATGCTTGACCTTTGTAAAAAAGCAGGGAGATTTCTTGAATTTAAAGAAGTTTCAAATGGCTTTTCAATAATTTTTAGAAAATCAAAATTAACAGACGAGTATTTGGGAAAAATGGACTTAAATGAAAGACAGGAAAAGGTGATAGAGCGCCTTAAAGAACATAAAAAAATAACAAGCAGGGAATATGCCAAGCTTTTTGAGATTACCGAAAGGACGGCAAGAAATGACTTAAAAAGACTTAGAGATAAAGGGCTTGTCCAGAGAAAAGGCATCAGCGATAAAACAGCTTATTACGTCTTAGCGGAAATTTAGCGGAAATTTAGCGGAAATCCTTTTTTTTAAATAGATTGTACGATTAATGAACGATTATTGCGCGATTATGATAAAATCATCCAGTAAATCATCCAGTATACTGGATGATTTTAGAAAAATATGATACACTATAATTTGAAGCGAGGGTCAAAAGAAAAACAAATTTTTTCTTTAGCGTAAGGTTTGTTATTATAGGAAAACCAAGAAGAAAACAGGCTTGGGAATATCCTTTAGATGCCCTTTCATTGAAAAGTCCTGGTTTTGAAATAAGAGGTCCGACCTTTTCAAACCGAAATGCAAGGTCGGACCTCGAAAGCCGGGCTTTGTTTAAGATAATTATTTCTGGCTCGCGGCCGCTCAACCCTGAAATAAATGAAGCTAAAAAAATAAAAATATTCTTAACAGAGCGAGGTATTCCTGAAAATAATATCGCATTAGAAGTTGTTTCGCGAACAACTAAAGAAAGCGCATACTATATTAAAGAAATGGTTGATAACAAGCCGTTCTTTTTAGTTACGTCTGCATATCATATGCCACGTTCAATGTATATATTTGAAAAAGTAGGAACTTCTCCTATTCCTGCGCCAACTGATTTTAAAGCAGAATTTATTTATACCATCGTAGATATATTTCCGCATGCAGATAGCCTACGGAAAAGTGATATTGCATTTCATGAATATATTGGAATGATATATTACAAAATCTGGTAACCTGTAACGAGTAACCAGTAACGGGTAACGGTAAGTTATCAAATGAAATCAGAGAGCCTCTCGGACTTACCGCACGAAAAGACGCGGTCAATTTCCCCAGCGAGGAAATTGCCGCTAGGGCTCGGGCTCGCTCTCCACGACTAAATGTCGTGGAACCATGCCCGCTCGCCCTCCGCACTCTTTTCTTTGCGGCAAGTCCTGCGGGCTTTAGGAGTAAAGGTCTAGTCTCCGATTTCATTTGAAAGTCAACCCATAATTATTTAAAATATACAAAGCCGAGTCTTAGATTATAACACCTGTGGATAAGTGAGGTTGACTTTTAGTAATAACCCTACTATTATTAAAAAGTATTTAATAATAACCCTACTATTAGAAAATAGTCCCTCGCTAACGCTCGGGGACTATGTTCTCCATAGGGCTTCCGCCCTCT
Source organism: Patescibacteria group bacterium AH-259-L07 (assembly GCA_027718005.1). Taxonomy (GTDB): domain Bacteria; phylum Patescibacteriota; class Patescibacteriia; order UBA2591; family UBA6264; genus JALLOO01. The sequence goes on from JALLOP010000001.1 coordinate 2,635, forward strand.
GGCGCTCGCCCTGCGGGCTCGCTATCACCCCCACGGGGAAACTACGTTTCCCCGACCCCTTTCCTATTGTATCGGAATAAAGACTTTCCGATACAATTAAAACTTTTGTATGGAAAAAAAGCAATATTTAAACCGAAACCTATTTGCTTATATTAAAAAGTGGATAGATAGAAAAGAAATTTTAGCTATTAAAGGCCCGCGACAAGCAGGTAAAACTACTCTTTTAAAAATGCTTGAACAGTGGTTAACACAAGAAAAAAAAGTAAATCCAGATAACATTATATTTATCACTTTTGAAGACGATGAGATGTTAGAACAATTTACTCTTGATGCACGGGAGACGGTAAAAAGTATAATTTCAGACAAAAAAGAAACATTTTATCTTTTAATAGATGAATTTCACTACCTGGAACAAGGCGGACACATTTTGAAACTATTATACGATACATTTGATAATATTAAATTTATCATTACCGGATCATCATCGTTAGAACTTACGGGAAAAACGGCAAAATTTTTAGTGGGAAGAGTATTTTTTCTTGATCTATGGCAATTTGATTTTGGCGAGTTTTTACAAGTTAAATCTAAACAACTCAATAATGTATACCAAGAAAAATCTAAGCAAATAAAAGCATTTATTTACGATTCTAAGCCTTTCATTTCTCCCAAAAAAGATATTTTTACTAACAATTTTGAAAAACTATTTGAACAATACGCAATATGGGGAGGATATCCAGAAGTACTAAAAACCAATGATAAAGAAACAAAAAGAACAATACTTAAAAATATTTATAATACGTATATTAAAAAAGATATTATAGAACTTTTAAAAATATCCAATACTTCAACGTTTAAAAAACTAATTAACTTATTAGCTCTTCGGACGGGCAATCTAATTAAATATGATTCACTTATTGATGATTCTGGCAGTTATTTTGAAGAAGTTAAACAGTATCTTTCTGTTCTAGAAGAAACCTTTATAATTTCACTTATAAAACCATTTTTTACTAATAAAACGACAGAGATAAGAAAATCGCCTAAAATCTATTTTATTGACTCGGGACTACGAAACTATATTATTAATAATTTTAATATCCCTTCTTTAAGAACAGATATCGGCGCATTGGCGGAAAATATAGTTTTTTCTCAATTAAAAAAACAGAATGATGAATTAGAACTAAAATACTGGAGAACAAAAGGAGACGCTGAAGTAGACTTTATTATAGAAAAACCAAAAGAATTAATTCCCATAGAAGTAAAATATTCTACTTTAAAATCTACACGTGTCTCAAGAAGCTTTAAAAATTTTATATCTCAATATAAACCTCAAAGAGGAATAATCCTAACTAAAGGATTTTGGGGAGAAACAAAAGTTGCTACAACGCTTGTAAAATTTATTCCTATTTGGTATTTGTAATAAAGCCTACGGATAAGCGGTATTGACTTTTCTAAGTATTTTACCAAAAATAGTAAAATCCGACTTTGAGTCGGGTTTTTGTAATAAAAAAGAGGTTCGACCTTTTAGAGTTGAAATACAAGACCCGACCTTTTGATAAAAAATGCAAGGTCGGGTCTTTATATAAAAGGAATCTTAAGCATGTGGATAAGTAGGGTTGACAGTCAACTGTTGCGAGGGCAAGGCTCGAAGCAATCCCAAATCAAAGAATAGATTGCTTCGCTCCTTTCAGTCGCTCGCAATGACACTTCGTGTCATTTTCAGATTCCTCAATTATAAAAAGTATTTAGGAATAGCAGACTTAAAAATAAAAAATATCTAATCCTTTTCTGGTTAGATATTTTTATAAACTAATTTAAGTATTTAAATTATTCTTATTCCTGTCCTCTTAATTTCAGAAACTAAAGGATCATCGCCAACAAAATCCTTTGGATGAAAACCAACAGGGGCAATCATATTTCTAGCATCATGGTCGGTTCTTCTAACCCATAAGTATTCCAGTGGGTCAATTCTGCCTTTAAATTTAGGCGAAATAATACAAATATCAATATCGCTCCATTTGTGAGAACTGCCCTTAGTATGAGAGCCGAAAAGTATTACCTGTTTTATAGGTAATTTATCTTTTTTAAGTTCATCAATATAATCTTTGATCTTTTTTTCTATTTGTTTGTTAACTCTTTTTTTAGCCATAGAATTAAATCATGAGTAATTTTTAAATATTCCTCAGCATATTTTTTTGTAACTTTTTTATAAAATGCATATCTGAGAGTATCATATCGTGCTCGCATATTAAAAGTAGTAATAATTTCCAAATACTTTTTTCTCTCAGCACTAACTTCAATGCCAGTTTTTAAAATCAAACTGTAAAGGTCGTGGGTGAAAGGTGCTTGATTCCCGGTTCTGGAAACAACCAATGCCTTAATTAATCTTTCTAGGGTTAAATGGCAAAAAAATAAAGAATAGTTATAATGTTTTAAATCAAGAAGACTTTGAGCAACCTGCCAGTCCTTTTTAGCGTTATCTTGCCAATAATCAACAAATTTTTTAATCTTTGTTTTATCCATTTTCTTAATTTTTATTCTTGTTCTTTGATTGCTTGAAGGATTTTGTTTTTAAGATCTGTGGTGATTTTAGGATTTTCTTTTAAATAATTTTTAGCATTTTCCCAGCCAACGCCAAGCTTTTCTTTGTCATAGTATAACGTGTTGCCTTTTTTCGCAACTAAATTATATTTTGCGCCTAAATTAAGCAAATCACCTGTATATGAAATTCCTTCGTTATACATAATCTCAAACTCGCATATTTTAAATGGCGGTGCTACTTTATTTTTTACTACTTTTGCCTTTACCCGATTGCCTATTACTTCATCGCCTTTTTTAATTTGAGCTAAACGGCGCAGTTCAATTCTTACTGATGAATAAAATTTTAAAGCTAAACCGCCCGTCGTAGTTTGAGGTGAGCCGAAATATACGCCGATTTTCATGCGGATTTGATTAATAAAAATAACTGAAGTTTTAGATTTGCTAACAATAGCGGTTAATTTTCTTAATCCTTGACTCATTAAACGGGCTTGAAGACCAATATGCTGGTCTCCCATCTCGCCTTCTATTTCTCTTTTAGGAGTTAATGCTGCTACAGAATCTATCACAATCACATCTATCCCATTTGAGCGAACCAATGTTTCAACAATCTCTAAGGCCTGCTCTCCTGTATCTGGCTGAGAGATTAACAAATCATTTACCTTTACGCCAATACGCTTTGCATATTCTGGATCTAAGGCATGCTCGGCATCAACAAAAGCGGCTATACCGCCTTTTTTTTGTGCTTCAGCTATGATATGAAGCGCTAATGTACTTTTTCCAGTCATCTCAAGTCCGAAAATTTCTATAACCCGGCCGCGGGGAATGCCGCCAACACCCAATGCTAAATCCAAGGAAAGACAGCCGGTTGGGATCACATCCACTTTCATTTTTTTTGCCTCTCCCAGCTTCATAATAGCCCCTTCGCCAAACCGGGACTGCAACTGTTCAACTGCAGATTCTGCAGCTTTAACACGATCAGATTTTTGCTCTTTAGCCATAAATTTTTAATTACTCTTCTAATACGACCTGGCGATATATGGTTCGCATACGCGAGTATTTTTTCTTGGCTGAAATCTCAATGGTATTTAAACCAGGCAATAACGCCACAACTTGTTTAAAACCCCCATAAGCATCAGCAGTGCCAATTAATTGATTATTTATAAAAACTTCTATATGAGGTTTTGTTGTGCCTTGTACGACAATGCTGGACTTTGAAGCTATAAATTCATCTGGCGGATGTATGATCTCAATTAATGGCGGTGCTATCGCTGTTTTAATATTAACACCAATATATAATAAGATCAAGACAAGAATTACCAGTACTATAATATTTTTAGAATAAACTAACTTTAAAGGGATGCGGGATGACAAGTGGGTGTGAGATTGCGGAGCCTGTTGCGAGGCCGTAGGCCGAAGCAATCTTAAAACAGAGGAGAGATTGCCACGTCGCTCGCTCCTCTCGCTCCTCGCAATGACAAAAGAGGGTCGACGGCCTCCTCGCAATGACAAGGGGGGACGGGATGACAAAGGAGTGCTATATTCTTGTTCCCATTGATTTACAATACTTTGCGCATCTAATTCTAACGCCTCTGCATAGCGTTTGAGAATCCCGCGCGTATACGTTGCGCTGGGAAATTTATAAAAATCATCTGCTTCTAAATATTCTAAATATTTTTTAACAATGCTCGTGCTTTGTTCTACATCTTTAAGACTCAATCCCTTATCCTCACGCGTTTGTTGTAACACATGCCCTAAGGTATCTGATCTCACTTGTTTTGAAGTAAAAGTCATTTTTTTAAAACCCTAAACTCTAAACCCTAAACTCTAATCAAATCCAAAATCCTAAACTCAAAATTCAAAACGGTTTAGATATTCGAATTTTGATATTAGATATTGTTTAGGATTTCGAAATTAGAATTTAGGATTTCTCATCCTTCTTCTTCTGAAGAAGGCTGAGTGTATACTTCTCGTGGTTTTGATCCTTCAGCCGGCCCAATAGTTCCCTCTTCTTCTAATAAATCTAGGAGTCGCGCGGCCCTGGCATAGCCAATACGCAGTCGCCGCTGTAAATATGATGCCGATGCTTTCCCCGCGGCAACTACTGTCTCGCGCGCCTCATCTAAAAATTCATCTTTTTTTAAATCGCCAAAATGGGAATGTATATCATCTGGCTGTGATTCCGTAACTTCTTCTTCATACAAAGGTTTCGCAATATTTTTTAAATACTCAACTACTTTTTTAATCTCGATATCAGAAACATACGGGCCCTGCAAACGCCGTGGTTTTGAAATCTCAGGCGAGACAAATAGCATATCTCCCCGTCCTAATAACCGTTCTGCACCAGCAAAATCTAAAATGGTTCGTGAATCAACTGCAGAAGCCACTGAAAACGCAACGCGCGTGGTAATATTTGCCTTAATTAATCCCGTAATAATGTCAACAGATGGACGCTGGGTTGCCATCACTAAATGGATTCCTGTTGCACGTGCCATCTGCGCTAAACGAATAATACAGGTTTCCACCTCATGTGGTGCGGTAACCATTAAATCCGCCAACTCATCTATAATAACAATAATATAAGGAAGTCTATTATTAGAAAACGCACTATTATACGTATCAATGTTTCGTTTTTTTGCATCGTGCATTATGTCAAACCGACGCTCCATTTCACCAATAGTCCATTTCAGGGCATTGATTGTCTTATCAACATCCGTAATAACTGGGGTTAATAAATGCGGCAGTTCATCATATAACGTAAGCTCAACGCGTTTCGGATCAATTAAAATAAAACGCAAATCTTCAGGCGCATTTTGATAAATTAAACTTACAATAACTGAATTTAAAAATATGGTTTTTCCTGATCCTGTACTACCTGCTACGAGCATATGCGGCATATTAGATAAATCTGCCAACCAAATTCTTCCTGCAACATCACGGCCGAGTGATATAGTTAAATTTGATTTTCGTTTTTTAAATGTATCGCTCGCTAATATTTCTTTTAAGCGTATCACGGCAACGCGGACATTCGGTACTTCAATCCCTACCATAGATCGGCCAGGAATTGGCGCTTCGATGCGTATCGGATGTGCTGCTAATGCCATTGATAGATCGTTGTGCAGTGTGGTAATTTTAGATAATTTTATCCCCTCTGCCGGTTTTAATGTATATTGTGTTACCGTAGGGCCTACCTTAATTTCCCCCATCTCTACGGGAATGTTAAAATTTTCTAATGTACGCTTAATAATTAATTTACTCGCCTTAATATCTCCTGCGCTTGGTTTTGAACTTGTACTATCTAATAAATGCAGCGGCATATCAGTTTTTTGATATGATGTTGCCGCCGTAATTGGAATTATTGGTTTTTGTTTTGATGGAGAGAATAAAGCTCCTTCATCTTCTGGTTTTTTTTCAAGTAATTTTGCTGTTTCTGGTTCTGTTTCACTTGTTAACTTTTGTTTTTTAAACACTATTTTTACTTTTTCAAAAATACGATGTATTAAACTTTGTTTTACTACTACCCGTTCTTCTTTTTTTGGTTTTTTCTTTATCATACCTGAAAGCGCAACAAGCAATCCAATAATAAAAGCGGCAGTAAATACAATCCAACTTGCCCAAAACCCAAACGTTTTCACCATCACATAACTAATACCATAACCAATATATCCACCGCCTTTAAATTCGTTTAATGCAGTTGGATTATTAATAAATGCGACATGAAGTGCTGAAGATAGAATAACTGCTAAGAGTATGAGGCAAAAAAAACGAGTAATAAATGAAGGCGGCCGTTTTAGGCGAAGTATGCTTTGATCTTGGATCGTATCATACTTAATACTAATAAACGCTAAAATTAAAAATATTACCGGAATAAACCAGCTCACCCAGCCAAATAATATTTGAAGTCCGAGTGCAAAAAACTCACCTGCGACACCGGCAAGTCCAAAAAGACTTAACAATAAAATTACTGACAGGGCTATCAAAATAATGGATATAACTTGGCGCTGAAATTCACTCATTTTTTCAAATCCTTGCTTTTGCCGCCTTTTTCTATTCTTTTTTGTTTTACGTTTTTTTAAAAGCTTTGTTGATTTTTTTTGTCTTTTTTTCATATAGTAATGCTAATCTACGAATGCATACGAATTAAATTGATTACAACCCTATTATAAGAACCATTCCTCACTTCGTCGCGCTAAGCGCGACTTCGCTCGTCAGAACCTTGAAATTCCGTCAGGGTTCACAAATGTAAAAGTAAACTTTTCCATTTGATTCACCCTTAGGAATTATAGCATAAAATAAAAAAAATAAAAATATCGAGGTTTTGCCTCGACGATCCCAATATTATTTAACAATTACAAATATTTTACATTTTGCATTGTCATTTTGCATTTTGATTTTTGATTTTTGAATTTGGAAGGCCGGTTCCCGCGGGGATTAATTGTCCCACAATTACATTTTCTTTTAACCCGCGTAAATAATCAGGCCGCCCGCTAATTGCAGCATTAACTAACACACGAGATGTTTCTTGAAAACTCGCAGCAGAAAGCCAGCTGTCCGTAGAAAGAGAAACTCTCGTGATACCAGTTAACAATTCTTTCACTTTGGCAGGTCTCTTATCTATTTTTTTAGCTTTTTCATTTGCCTCAATAGCATATGACTTTGGCACAATTTCTCCTGGTAAAAGATCAGTATCGCCAGAATCCACTACTAATACGCGGGAAAATATTTGACGAATAATGAGCTCAACATGTTTGTCATTTAATTTTTGTCCCTGAGATGAATAAATATATTGAATTTCCCGCAATATATATTTTTCTACCTCTTCTTTACCGCGCAATTCATAGAGTTCACGCAAATCCAAACTTCCATCAGTTAATTGCTGACCCTTCTCTACCTTATCTTTGTCTTTAACCCATATGGTATATCCGGCCACATCATGCTCTTCATGTTTTTCCCCCTCATATGTTACCGTAACCACCGTATCTTTAATACTGACTTTTCCGCTGTGGCGTGCTTTAACTTTTTGTTTTCCAATCGTTGCAATACTATCACCTTTTTTAACTTTTTGCCCTTGTTTAACTTTAAGTTTTGCTTTTTTGCCCGCAATGGTATACGTATCTTCTTGTGTGCTAGAATAGGTAATCCTAATTCTTTTTTGATCATCTGATGAGATCATCTTAACAGGGCCCTTATGTCTAGCCATAATTGCTTTCCGCTTTACTGGCCTAACTTCAAACAGCTCTTCAACGCGCGGAAGCCCTTGCGTAATATCTCTCCCTGCAACACCACCGGTATGAAACGTTCTCAAAGTCAGCTGCGTTCCTGGCTCGCCAATACTCTGCGCTGCAATAATACCAACTGGTGTACCAGGCGTAACCGGCTCATTATAACTTAAATCATAACCATAGCATCGCGCGCATATACCGCGCACTGATTGACACGTTAATACCGATCGAATCCTTACCTCTTCAGGATCTGCATTTTGTATTTCCTCTGCCTTATCATATGATATAACATCATTTTTGCGAACAATAACAGCCTTTGATTTTGGGTCATGGATTGCCTTTGCTGCTACCCTGCCAAATAAACGCGTTTGCCAATTTTCTCCCATTTTTGTATTGTCTTCACGCGTGAACTTAAAACTCTTTGTACTCTTACAATCATTTTTAGTAATAATAATGTCCTGGCATACATCAACCATGCGCCGGGTTAAATATCCCGCACTCGCAGTACGAAGCGCGGTATCAGATACACCTTTTCGCGAACCATGGGTAGAAATAAAATATTCTAACACATTAAATCCTTCCTTAAATGAAGATTTAATAGGGAGCTCAATTAATCTGCCGGTTGGCGAAGATACAATACCACGCATACCAAACATTTGGGTAAGCTGTGCCCATGAACCCCGTGCACCGGATTCAACCATAGAAAATATGGGACTAAATTCAGGATCTCGTTTTCTTACCACCTCAGTAATTTTATCTTTTGTGCCAATCCACACTTCAATACTTTTTAAATATCGTTCATTCTCAGACAATAATCCTGTCTCGTATTGATTTCTAACCTCATCAATACGCTTTTCTGCCTCGGCAAGGATCTCTTTTTTTTGCTCCAAGTCAGGCAAATCATCCATTCCCCACGAAAGTCCTGATCCTGTTAAGTACGTGAGTGTAGTTTGCTTAATTTGATCCAACAATTCAACTGCCTTATCTCTGCCATATTTTTGAATTGATTTAATTACAATTTGTTTTAACGTCCCTTTATCAACCACGGTATCCATAGTATAAATTCCTTTTGGCAGAATTGCATTAAATAACAGCCGTCCCACACTCACTTGTCTGCGTTGAGATCCCTCGCTCGCTCGGGATGACACCTCCGGTGTCACTCTAACGTTAATTTTCTCTTGAAGCGTAATTTTCCCGGTTGAGTATGCCAACACTGCTTCATCAATACTACTAAAATTCGGATATTCTTTTTTTTTATCTTTTTTGTGAATATAGGTCATATAATACGCGCCCCAGATCATATCTTGCGTTGGGGTCACAATTGGCTCGCCCGTTGCCGGCTTTAACAAATTGTGTGTTGAGAGAATAATATTTTTTGCCTCATCACGTGCCTGACTCGTAATAGGAACGTGTACCGCCATTTGATCTCCATCAAAATCAGCATTAAATGCTACACATACCAAGGGATGGATTTGAATCGCTTTTCCTTCAATTAATACTGGCTGGAACGCTTGAATGCCTAATCGATGAAGTGTTGGCGCACGATTCAATAATACATAGGTATCTTTAATAATTTCTTCTAAAATAGCATATACCTCTTCAGTGCCTGTCTCAATTAAACGATTGGCGGACCTCACATTATGAACAATTTCTCGCTTAATTAATTCGGAAGCAATAAACGGCTTAAACAATTCCACTGCCATAAGCTTTGGCAGACCGCACTGACTTAACTTCAGGCGCGGTCCAACCACAATAACAGATCGGCCTGAATAATCTACGCGCTTCCCAAGTAAATTCTGTCGAAATCGCCCCTGCTTTCCTTTTAAAATATCAGCTAAGGATTTCAACGGCCTTCGCTGGCCAGTCGAGGCAATGGTTGTTTTCCCGCTTCGCATTTCATTATCAATTAATGCATCAACTGCTTCTTGAAGCATTCTCTTTTCATTGCGTAAAATCACCTCTGGTGCATGCAAATCATACAATCGTTTTAAACGATTATTGCGATTGATTACCCGTCGATACAAATCATTTAAATCTGAAGACGCAAACCTGCCGCCATCTAACGGCACTAATGGCCTTAGTTCTGGTGGAATCACCGGTACCGCACGGAGCACCATATACTCTGGCTTGATATTATTGGTAATAAAATTGCGGACATACTTTATACGCTGGAGTAATTTTTTCTCTTTAGTAGGATTGGTTGTTTTTTCCCGCTTCTTTTCAAGTTCTCGTGCAAGTTTAGATAAATCAAGATTTTCAAGTAATTTTAAAATTGCCTCTGCACCAATACCAGCCTCAAAAATATGCCCATAGCTCATCGAAAGCTCGCGATATTCTAACTCAGTTAACAAACTCTTTTCATATAACTCTGTTATTTCACGCTTTGTTTCTTTATATGTTGTCGTTAGATCCTCAAGTTTTTTTGCATATTCCTCTGAATTGTTATGTTTTTCATGTTTAAGCGCTTTTTTCTCATCATTAAACTCTTGCTCTAATTTTTTGTGCGCTTTTTCTTTTAAATCTTCATCAACATGGGTAATGATAAAATTAGCAAAATAAACCACTTTTTCTAATGCCGCAATTGACATATCTAACAACAGCCCGATCTTTGATGGGACGCTGCGCAAAAACCAAATATGGGCTACCGGTGCAGCAAGTTTAATATGGCCCAAGCGTTCACGCCGTACTAAAGATCGCGTTATCTCAACGCCGCAACGATCACACGTGATACCACGATAGCGCAGCTTTTTATATTTGCCGCACGCACACTGCCAGTCTTTTACCGGACCAAAAATTCTTTGACAAAATAAGCCGTCGCGCTCTGGCTTACGGCTTCGATAATTAATGGTTTCTGGCTTCATGACCTCCCCATATGACCACTCCTCCATAATCTCTTTTGGTGATGCGAGATGTAAACTTATCGCATCAAAATCAGCCTGATGTCTTCTTCTATCAGACGGTAACGTTAATGTGGAAATTGTTGATGGTGTCGGCATGCGAGGAAATTAATGTTAATTAATTTTCGAGCACCCCCCACTTTCTAAAATTCGAATATTTTGGGGATAAAGAAGTTTTATAAGTATTTTCGCATTAAAAATAATTTTTCGGGTTTTAGAAAGTGGGGGGTCTTCGCCTATCGGCTCGATTTTCTATTATTTCTTCTCGATGGGAGTTTCCTACCTCGTCGCAGCATATCAACCCCCAGCGCTAATCCCTTTAATTCGCGCACCAATACGCTAAATGATTCTGGAATATGAATCTCCTTAATAGGTTCATCTTTAATAATTGACTCATACGCCTTAGTTCGCCCAATCACATCATCGGATTTAATGGTCAACATTTCTTGAAGGGCATTCGCCGCACCATATCCTTCAAGCGCCCATACTTCCATTTCTCCAAATCGCTGCCCTCCAAACTGCGCTTTTCCACCTAATGGCTGCTGGGTAATCAATGAATATGGCCCAATTGAACGTTGATGAATTTTGTCTTCAACCAAATGGTTGAGTTTCATCATGTAAATATAGCCAATGGTTATTGGCTCCTTAAATTGCTCGCTGGTTCTTCCATCATAGAGCATAACCTTGCCGCTCTCAGAATACCCTGCACGCTTAAGTTCACGTTTAATCTCAATCATGGTAACGCCATTTAATACAGGGCTTGCTGCCTTATACCCTAATGCCTCGGCAGCTAAACCTAAATGTGTTTCTAAAATTTGTCCTAAATTCATTCGAGAAACTACACCTAATGGATTTAAAATAATATCAATGGGTGTGCCATCTTTTAAATAGGGCACATCTTCCTCAGCCACAATGCGCGATATAACTCCTTTATTTCCATGACGGCCTGCCATTTTGTCACCAATTTGTACCTTACGCAGATCAGCAATTAACACACTTATAGATTTAATCACCCCTGACGGCAATTTATCTCCTTTATCACGGGAAAATATTTTTACATCAATAACTTTCCCATGCTCACCATGCTCTAAATACAAAGAGGAGTCACGAACATCCTGCGCTTTTTCACCGAAGATCGCACGCAAAAGTTTTTCTTCTGCTGTCAGCTCAATCTCGCCCTTTGGTGTAATTTTGCCCACTAAAATATCGCCAGACTGTACCTCTGCACCAATGCGTACAATTCCTTCATCATCAAGATTTTTTAACTTTTCTTCACTTACATTAGGAATATCACACGTCATCATTTCCGGTCCAAACTTTGTCTCGCGAATATCAATGGTGTGTTCATCAATATGAAGCGACGTGTACAGATCACTTTGCACTAATCGTGACGATATTAAAATGGCATCTTCATAATTTCCTCCCTCCCATGGCATAAACGCAACCAATATATTTTGCCCCAAGGCTAACTCTCCATTTTCAATTGAAGGTCCTTCTGCTAAAACCTCGCCAGATTTTACCTGCTGTCCCTTGGCTACAGTTGGCCGCTGATTAAAGCATGTATCAAAATTAGACCGTTGGAATTTATTAAGGTAATATAAATCTTTCTCGCCTGAAGTGTAAGAAATAGTAACATGATTTGCATCAACACTCGTTACTCGTCCTGCTTTTTGAGCATGAATCATATGATCAGAATCTTTTGCAATACGCGCCTCAATCCCTGTTCCAACAAGAGGAGAAGCTGGTCTTACTAACGGCACTGCTTGCCGTTGCATGTTAGTCCCCATCAAAGCCCGTACGCCATCGTCGTGCTCTAAAAAGGGAATCAAACTTGTTGCTACACTGACAATTTGATTTGATGCTACATCAATAAATTCAACTTCTTGGACGCGACAAAATCCTGGACGGCCATGAATTCGTGCCTCAACTCTTTCTTCACTAATGTTACCATTTTTATCAATGGGAGTAGAATAGGGCGCTAAAATATGCTGCTCTTCCTCATGCGCATTTAAATAGGCAATTTCATTAGTAAGTTTTCCCTTTACTACCTTACGATACGGGGTCTCTATAAAGCCATATTCGCTCAGTCGTGCATAACAGCTTAGATGGCTCACTAAACCAACATTTGGGCCTTCTGGTGTTGCAATCGGACAAATTTTCCCATAATACGTTCTATGTACATCGCGAACCTCAAAGCCGGCACGCTCTCGGGTGAGACCTCCCGGACCTACTGCGGTTAACCTGCGTTTGTGTTCAAGTTCTGAAAGAATATTGGTTTGATCCATAAACTGAGATAATTGCGATGACATAAAAAACTCTCTAATCACGCCGGTAATGGGCCGCACATTGATCAATTGCCCTGGCGTTAATGCTTTTTGCTCAACAACGCTCATTCTATCCCGAATAATTCTTTGAAGCCGTAACATTCCTACGCGCATCCTATTCTGAACTGATTCACCAACAGCACGTACTCGTCTATTTGATAAATGATCAATATCATCAGGTAATGACTGATTGATACTCAGTCGTATTATCTCAGCAATTATAGGAACAATATCTTTCTGGCGCAATACGCGCTCTTTTACACTTTTATCAAAACCGAGTCGTTGATTCATCTTATACCGCCCCACCTTGCTTAGATCATATCGGTTTGATTTAAACAACATAGCATAAATCAATGATTTAGCATTATCAACCGTTGCCAGCTCTCCTGGCCGAATTTTTCTATACACCTCAATCAACCCCTCTTGTTCAGTCGAGGAAGGGTCTTTTTCTAATGTTGCATTAATATATTCAATCCCTGCCTGTCCGGCAGGCAGGCCTGAATTATCTTTTCCGCCTGAAGCGGAAAACTGTTTAAATGCATTTAAAATTTCTTTATCCGTACCAAGTCCAAAAACTCTCAGGAGTGCGGTTATGGCCGTTTTTCTTTGTCTATCAATGCGCACCCACATCACACCTCTCGTATCAATTTCAAACTCAAGCCATGCACCACGGTCAGGAATAATCTTTGCACCATAAAAAAATCGCCCTTTGATTGATTCTCCTGAAAAGAATACGCCGGGCGATCTCACAAGCTGCTGCACTACAACGCGCTCAATGCCATTAATAATAAAAGTTCCGCGTTTTGTCATCAGCGGAATGTCACTAAAATATACTTCTTGTGAAGTCTTCTTACCGGTTTTCTTATTAATTAAGCGCGCTTTTACGGTCAAGGGCGCTTCATAGGTTAGGTTGCGATTTTTACTCGTGATTTCATCAAATTTTGGTGCTCCTAATGAACAATTAATAAAATGTAATTCATAATTTCTCCCTACTGCATCTTCAATAGGAGAGAATTCTTTAAATAATTCTTTAATTCCTTTTTTCAAAAACCAATCATATGAAGCCTTTTGTATTTCAACTAAATCAGGCAGGGACAGATCAAATTTTGAAGTAAAAAATGTTTTACGTGAATTAGAAGCAGGCATATTTATAAGACGCAAAAATTCCCTCAAGATATCTATAAGGGATTTTTTAATTCAATTTTGTCTCTAAATAATATTCAAGGGGACAAAATTAATGTATTATACCCCTAATAAAAGGGGCAAATTTATTATCGTCTCGGAATTTAAATAAATTAAATTCCGACAGCTCTTTATCTTTTCAGATAAAGAGCTGGACCAGATAGGAGAATAAACCGAGACGACCCAGCCCTTTTAAAAAGGGCTGCTCGTTAGAGAGATAGGGACGAACTAAGTGAGTCCCTATCTGGGATTGTATCTTATAATAGCATATTAATTTTGTTTTGTCAAGTATGATTTTTCCCCTTAATTAAGCCAAAAAATAAGTTATCCACAGGTTTTACACATGCTCAAAAAATTATTTAATTTTTTGAGCACTTTTTTACTACTTTTTTATCACTCCATGGTATTTTTTTACCTTTTATCACTATTGATTGCTCTGCGCCCTTGCCTGTTATAACAATAATATCATGTTTTTGTGCAATATCTAATGCTTTCCCAATAGCTTCTTCTCGATCAAGAATTATAAAAAGTTTTTTTTGTTCAATTAAACGTTTGCTGTCTTTAATGCCCGAAACTACTTCATTAATAATTGCCCGCGGGTCCTCATCATACGGATCTTCGTTGGTCACTATCATATAATCACAATATTTTTGTGCAACGCGACCTAATTCTGGTCGTTTCCATTTATCTCTTCCCCCGCCTGCAGCACCAAAAACACAAATTAGGTTTGTAGCTTGTAGCTTGTAGCTTGTAGCTTGTAGCGTCTTATAAACTTTTTCTAAGGAATCTGCTGTATGCGCCTGGTCAACAATAACTAATGGCTCATGAACTACTACCTCCATTCTCCCTGGCATATTTTGTATGCCCTCTAATGCCTTCTGGCACGTAGATAAATCTATACCCTGTGATAACGCAACACTTATACTTGCTAACGCATTATATACATTAAATTTGCCAAGCAATCCAATGATGAATGATGAATGATGAATGATGAATGATGAACCATTTGACGTCGATTTAACATCTTTTGCCGTAATAATTTTTATATTTTCGTAATTCTTAATTCTTAATTCGTCATTCTTAATTCCATACACATATTTCTCATCCGCTTCATACTTTAAAAAATGCTCATAATTTTCATCATCACTATTTACCACGATTATTTTTTTAATCTCCTTGCCATTAATTACCTTGTTCTTTTTTTTAGTTAAATGTTTAAATAGTTCTTCTTTCGCTTGTCTATACTTTTCAAAACTTCCATGTGATTCAATATGCTCAGGAGATAAATTCGTAAATACGGCCATATCATAATTAATGCCTATATGTCGAAATTGAACAATTCCTTGAGAGGTTGTTTCAATAATAACATACTCACATCCAGCTCTATACATTTGCTTTAATAGATTTTGCAGCTTAAATCTGCCCGGCATGGTCATGCGCATGGTATTAACAATCTCTTTATTGCCAATCTTAAAATTAAATGTGGTAGTTAAACCGCATCTATATCCTGCAGCTTCTAAAATGCTTGCAATTAAATTAACTACGGTTGATTTGCCTGACGTACCAGTCACGCCAATAACAATCATTTTTTTACTTGGATGCCCATACAAAAACGCAGCTACGTATGCCAAAACTTTATGATATAACAGTAAAAATCGTTCAGGTATTATTTTTTTTAAAATCGTTTTGATCATATCTCACCTTTTTCAACATCAACTTCTAAAATATCAGCAATTTGAGCATCAAAAATACAAAAATCTGCGCCAGAGTCTATAAGCGCAGCATATCGCAATTCCTTCCCGTCGGCATTGATTTTAATAGGAGTAATTGGTTTAAGAAGTGATAATCCGAAATATTCCGATCTCTGCGGAAGAAGTAATTTAAGGTAGGGAAATTTCATAACAAAGAAAAACCACCAACATAAGGAATAATTTTTGTTGGCACGCGAAAGAGGATCGGATCTTTATAACCTTTCATTTTAGCTTTTTCTATTACTTCTTTTACTGTTTTGCCGCTTGCTACAACTGTCTTTTCATCGCTTTTTAAACCAATCCATAAACCTTTATATTTTTTACAAATTTCAGTCCAATCAATTGCCATAGTAACATTTTACCATAAAAAAATTTTTTGTAAATACCTACTTGTTTACTACTTTGCTTTTTTAATAACTTTTACTATTCCCTTCTCCGCATCCACTTCCACGAAATCACCGTCTTTTAAAACCTTGGTGACTTTAGCCACGCCCACTAAACAAGGGATTCTAAATTCGCGAGAAACAATGGCAGCATGAGAAGCAATACCCCCCTGTTCGGTGATAATCGCACCAGCTTTCTTCATGGCTATAATCATCTGTGGGTTAGTAGAAAAAGAAACTAAAATATCACCCTTCTCAAGCTTTTCCAGATGACCAACACCTATCACTATCTTAACCGTACCAGTAACCTTGCCTACACAAGCGACGTTTCCTTTAAGTTGTTTAACTTGTTCCACTTCTTCTCCTTTTATCTCTAAGAAGACCCTTATCTTTTTTGCCCCCTCTCCCACGTAAACAGATTCTTGATTATTATCTATATAATAAACGCATAATTTCTTTCTTCTAAAATAAAGTTCTCTAATTTCATCTTTTTTATATTCATGGGGTAAAATATATTTAAAAAATTTAAGAGGAAGGTGCCATCTTTTGGCTAGTTCTTTTTGGATCAACTCACAGGCATAAAATCCATGAAAAAGCACTTCTTTACGATACTGCTTATAATAAGTTTGATCTCTGATAATAAAAAATCTCTTTCTTAATAATTTACTAAAACCTAACTCCTTTTCCATTCTATCCTGTTCTTTTTTGATCTTTTCCAGTTCATTCTTTTTTTCTAAATACATTTTTCTCAATCTTTTTATATCATTTTTTATAAGCAACTGCTTTAACTCTTTTTGAAAGTAATTAAAATCTAAGGCAGGCCCAACATATCCGAAATTAATCCAACAATATTGTTTCTGATGTTTCTCTATCCATTTTCTAGTTTTGGTAGAATTTAATCTCAAATTTTCTTTTAATATTTTCATGGCTATCCTTAATAAATCCAGCCTTTCCTCTGTCAGATATAATGACCTAATTGGGCTGGATAATAATCCAAAGATCTGTACTGATGTCTGATCTATTTTTTTATTTTTGAGTTTATTCTTAATCTCTTGTATTAATCCTTTGGCAATATAATTATTAGAACCATATTCTGTTAAAGGCGCAAGTTGACCCCATTTATTAAGATTTAACATCTGTTTATTAATTTGCTTAAAATAATCAACAAGCTTATCTTCTCTAACCTTAAAAATATCTTTGTCTTCAATCAATTTAGCGATACGGATAACTTCCTTGGCGTATTTATCTGTATACCTATTCATCTTTTTATAAAACTTATCATTGAAAAATAGATTGTAAATCTTTTTGCCAAATTTATGAAAATCTTCTTGGCTCGCAAAAAATTCTACCCCTTTCTCAGAAAAAATTAACATTATAGGATTCAAATTCTTCCTAAAGAAAGGTCTAATCTTTGTCCCCCACGACTTAGCAAATATATAAAAAGGAAACAAATTAGCTTGTCTCTCTTGAGTAACAAATTCCCACTTTATTTTTTTATGAGACATAATAATGCTTATAAATTAATCGTATTAAAGCGGCTAAACTATTTCTTGATAATTTTAACTACTCCCTTATTTGCCCACACATCAGAATAAATTCGGTGCGGAGTAAATGATATAAAACTACAATGTGGTGATAGGCCTGCTCTGAACAACGTAAAATCTTCCACTGTCTAAACACCACTCAATGTCCTGCGGAACCTTGTAATGCTCCTCTATTTTCTGACATAACTTGGCCAGTTTCAATATTTGTTGATTGGTAAGTTTTTGTTTTTCCTGTTTTGATTGAGGAACTTTTGCCCGTTTCACTCCTCTTCTTAAACATTGTGTAATCATCATATTTTGCTCAGATATATTAATATCTAATAAACACCAATCTTTCTTATGTATTATATAGGTATCAGGCGTGATTTCTCCTCCCACAATCGCCTCTCCTAAACCATAACCTGCCTCAATAACCATTTGATCTCTGTCCTCAGTCACCGGATGAACGGTAAAACAAATACCTGATATTTCAGATTGAATCATTGCCTGTACCACCACGGCAACCGATACTGCTTGCTTATGCAAACCTTTTTCAAACCGATAAAAAATAGCCCGCGGCGTAAACAACGATGACCAGCATTTTTTAACTGATTCAAGTAAATTTTTTTGAGTCACATTAAGATAGGTCTCTAGTTCCCCCGCCCATGACGCAATAGAAGAATCCTCAGCTGTTGCTGAGGAGCGCACTGCCACATACTTTGCTTTTAATTCTGTAAATCCGTTTAAAATTTCTTTGCCTAATTGTTCTGGAAATTCTGCATCGTAAATTAGATCTCTAATTTTTTTTGATGCCTGCTCTACTGATTTAATATCTTTATGGTTTACCTTATGCATTGCCGCTTCAATCTCAACCCCTAAATCTGTTTTATCTAAAAATCGATCAAATGCTGGCGCTAGTACCACAAACCCTGGCGGCACCGGAATTTTTGTTTGTGTCATCTCTCCCAACGAAGCTCCTTTACCGCCCGCAATAGCAACATCATTTTTAGATAATTGTTTAAATGATTTTATAAACTCACTCATATTTCTAACTTACTTCTTTTTAATCATTTTCCCATATCTCTCACTTTCATGAGTGACAAAATTTATAAATATGTCCCTTTCTATAGGGACATTATTGAGATGGTTTTTTATTTATTTTTATTTCGTAGCTTTAAATCTACCTCTTCTTTAAGCAAATCAAATTTTACCACAAAAATATCAAAAAATCCTTTTTGTCCAACAATGCCATAACCGAATTTACCTATTTTCCTTAAAAATGCGGCCTTAACCTTAAACCGCCAACTGCCGACTTCAATTTCTAAATCATGAAAATAAATAGGCTCATTAGCGCCAGTAACTCCTGCAACTTCTCCTTTTTTGCCTTTTTCAACATCAATCTCTAAAATATCAGCAATTTCAGCATCAAAAACACAGAAATCCGCTCCTGAATCAACTAATATTTCATAGGGAACGGATATATTATTGTAAATAACCTTGATAGGAATAACTGGTCTTAAAATGCGAGTACTATATTTTTTATACGGAAACTTCATAATATCTCACAGTCCAAAGCCAACATACGGAATTAAACGTTCCGGCATTTTTGTTAAAATAGGCATTTTATAACCCTTTTTCTGCGCTTTCTCCCATGCTTCTTTAGCAGTCTTCCCAGAGGATACAACTGTTTTTTCATCATCTTCTAATGCGACCCAGAGGCCTTTATACTTTTTATAAATTTTAGTCCAATCAATTGCCATAATTTTTATTAATTACCAATATCGTTAATTATATTTTACGATTTTGTCAAAATATTGTCAAGTATATATTTAATGATTTCAATTGCTTATAAGCGTATATTAACTGTGTTTAATATATTGTCAGTAATATAATTAAAAACTAGATTATTTCTTATTGGTAATACGCTTCGCAATCCCTCGCCCTTTTTACAAACGGTGAGGGACGATTTCTTTTACACTACCTCATCTTGATAACACTTCTCACAATAGACAATTTCTTTTCGCTCTGGTGCATACGTAGTTTCGAATTCATTCGGACAATGATCTTGTTTATGAAAATGTTCTACGGTATTTTTGTAAATACTATTATCTGATTTTTCTCCTGCGCATTGGCATTTTCGATGCCAGATCTGCTTTGGCGTACGCTTATTAAACCGTTCTCGGTGACGACATTCAAAATCTTTGCGCGGTAAAGGCAAATGCATTTTTTGATAAAATGAAAATTCAAAAGGAGTAAGCTTATAATTTCTCTTACAATCCTTACAAACCAATATGTCTTTTAAAACTCCTTTATCTGCTTCCTCAATAGTATCAGGCATTTTATCTAATGGAATGGTCTCTTTGCCACGCGTTCTCATTTCTTTATCCTGCCACTGGAATCCTTTTTGCAAAGTCTTATCCCGCGAAAGTGGAAAATAATCTTGTGCAAGCGTCTCGTTATAGCCAAAAAGGGAGAGGGATGGTGGGAAAAATAAACCATAAACGCCTTCTTCTTTCATCGAAGTAATAATTTGATCCTTTGTTTTATTATATTCTTCTTTAGAATACTGTTTATTTAAAATAGAATAGCTTCCTTTTTTAAGCCCGATACAACCGAAACAATCAGAGCACGTATGACAATTATCACAATACTCGACATCATTACAGATAAAAATATGAGATGAGTATTTACATCTATTAATCTGAAGCGCACTCATAACCTCTAAACAACGCTCTGGTTTATAATAGATATTGTTGCCATCCCAACAATCAATAGGATCCTCGGCATCAGCAAGATACGCACACTCCTTGGCATTGCTTACATCAAAAATCATATATGCGTCATGGCAGTTATATAGATAGTCACCAACAGCCCTTACACATTTTGTTTGAAACGCATATTTAACTAACGTCCTTGAAGTAAACTCGCTCAAATGTTTTTTTGTCTCCTCAATACTTTTATACGAAGCAAGAATTTCTTGTTTCTTTTTCTCATATTCTTCCTTACTATACTGCTTATTTTCAATACAGTATGATCTATGCCGAAGGTTGGTGCAAAGTATTAAATGGTGTGAATCACGAACATCAAAACAAAAAAGCAAATCAGTGCTTGCCTGACATCGTTCACTAAAAAGGCAGTTATAACATTTTCGACAATCAACACATTCGTAACAAAGCTCTGAATCATATATCCATGAAGAGTCTACTACTGACCTGCAATTTTGAATAAGCCGACTATAATAACAATCCTCATTTTGCTCTGCAGCAAAAATAAGATAGCAATTCTTATTATCTGCACTCATATTAGCATACTCAGAATTAACATGCCTCATATTTACCAATGCCATCCGCGGAACCTTTTCTTGTAATGCCTTAAACTGCTCAAAAAATGACTTATCAGGATTATATGTCATACCATAGTTTTTCGCGTCCCAATTATCACTCCACCAACATGTTACACAATACACAGGAAATAATGTGCCTGATGGATACACGGCTATAATAGTTTTATTACACCGATCGCAGGTACGTTGATATAATGTGCGCTCGTTTCTGTGCGCCAACCGCCATTGCATCCTGCATTGCCAGCATTGTGTTGGTGCAGGTGCACTGACTTTTTCATAAAAATCAAAATCCTCCGGTTCAATCGTGAACTTTTGTTTACAGTTTTGACAAATTTTTGTTTGTGACTCATTCATAGTTTTTAAAGTTTGGATACATATATTACTCCTTACAAACTTCAAGGTTCTGACGAAGTCAGGTTCTTATCAGCCCAAGGCTGACCCGCCTAAATTTAAATGTCCCCAGAGGGACTCGAACCCACATTTCAGGCTCCGGAAGCCCGCGCTCTATCCATTGAGCTATGGGGACAAATATGTGCAAAGCCCGGCTTTGCACATTTGCTGATCGCTAATCATTATCTTCGCTAATAAGTGAAGATAAGGGGATATCGCGTTTTAAGCGGTCATAATCAGGGAGTTCTTTAATATCCACAATACCGAGCTGGCGGATAAAATCCAAACTCACATTATATATCTGCTTATCTTTATCAGCCTTAATAATTAATCCTTTAATGAGTAAATTCCGTAAAATAATAGAGCAATTTACCCCGCGGATCTGCTCCAACTCATCTCTTATAATCGGCCCCCGATACGCAATAATTGATAACGTTTCTAATGATGCAGGGGTTAATTCTCCGGTAATTTCAGTCTTTAAAAATTTTGAAACTGCCTCGCTATTTTGAGGCGCCGTTACCATTTGATACTCATTGCTGTTTTGAATAATTTTAATACCCCCTCCCCTGCTATTATATTCATTAATCAATGATTCAAGCGCCTCACCAATTTTTTCAACAGATTCATTTGCAAGAGCTGCCATTTCTTTTTTTTCTAATGGCCGATGCGCAATAAACAGTAAGCTCTCAATTGTTGATATAAGTGTCATAGAAATTACTTAGACATCATTACTTAGACTTACTTAGACGTCGGAGGTCTTAGAGATTATAATTTCGCCAAATAATTTTTTTTGATTTACCTGTACTTTTTTTTGCTTCATTAATTCTAACACTGCTAAAAACATTACTGCCTGCTCAACGCGCTCCTTGCCTTTAAGCAGGGGATTAAATATAACTTTTTTATGTTTTTTGAGCAAAATAAGCAATTCATTAACTTTTTCTCGCAAAGAAATCACTTTTCTCTTTATACTTTTTTGTGAAAGCTTAATCTGCTCTAAAATAGTTGATACAACACTTTTAAAGCTTTTTTCTAAATGGGCAGTGTCCACGTGTACATCAAATGAGATATTGTTAGCTGCAGACATTGATATTTTTTCTTTGACAAATGAATATGATGGTCCATTTACTAACTGCGAAACTTTTTTTGATACCTGCGCAAATTCACGATACAGTTTTAGCTGATCAAGTAAATCATCAGTTTCTTCTTCATCAAATATGGCCTCAGGAATTAAGAGCCGCGATTTAATCAAAATCAGCCTTGCAGCGACTTCTAAAAAATCAGCAAGTTCTTGCGCACTTACATGCTCCAGAGTATGTAGATATTTGAGAAATTCATCAGCAACCTCGGATAATGAAACTTCAGTAATATCTAATTTTTCTTTCTCAATGAGTTTGAGCAATACATCAAATGGTCCGCTAAATTGTTTTAATGCAACCTTGTACATGTTGTTTAGAGTTTAGGATATTAGGGTTTAGAGTTTACTGTCGAAGACGGTTATCCCTTTTGGAACATACGTACTACCGGTTAGCACTGCTCTGATTCTGTGTACCCCACTGGAGAGAGCCTCATCTTTTACAATTTTAAATTTCCCAATTTGATTCGTATGTTTGACATGCGGCCCGGTACATACCTCCTTTGAAAAATCCCCCATAGTATAGACGGTCACTTCTTTAGGATATTTTTCTCTAAAAAAAGCAAGTGCGCCAGCTTTAATCGCATTTTCAAACTTCTTTTTTTCAACCGTCACGAGCAAATCGCGCTTGATTTGCTTATTTACCAAATCTTCAATTGCTTTAATCTCTCTCTTTGTTAATGGCTTAGGGTGTGTAAAATCAAACCGCAGCCGCTCAGGCGTTAAGTCAGAACCATCTTGATGAGCATGCTCGCCTAGTACATCGCGCAACGCTTGATGAAGCAAATGGGTAGCACTATGCTGAGGGGCAACCCTATCTCCCCACTCACCAACGCCACTAAACTTATGCACTGCGCCGGCGCGTGATACTTTTCGATGACGCTCAAACTCTTTTTCAAACCCTTTCTCATCTACTTTCAATCCCTTTTCCTGCGCCATCTCAATGGTTAATTCAATCGGAAAGCCATACGTATCATAGAGTTGAAATGTTTTTTGAGGATCTAAAACAGTCTTGTCTTGATTTTTTGTCTCTGTTACTAATACTCTAAACCGTTTCAATCCATCACGCAGGCTTTTCATAAACTTTTCTTCTTCGGATTGTACAAGGATTAAAATATCATTTTGTTTTTTTTGCAATTCTGGATACTGCCCCTTATATACATCAATTACCACTTGGCAAATGGGGATTAAAAAATTCTTTCCCATATGAAGCCTACGAGCATAGCGCATCGCCCTTCGCATTAACCGGCGAAGCATATATCCGCGATCTTCATTTGAAGGAATCACGCCATCGGCAATTAAAAAACATACAGCGCGCATATGATCAGCAATAATGCGAACTGCTTTCTCACTATCCTCTTGTTTTTCGCTTATCTGCGAAAGTTCTTTAATTGTATTAACTATGGGCAAAAATAAATCTGTTTCATAATCTGATGATTTATTTTGAAGCACTGCGGCGAGACGTTCTAATCCAGCGCCGGTATCAACATTTTGCGCAGGTAATTTTTCATATGTACCTTCACGGGTCTTGTTATACTCCATAAATACTAAATTCCATACTTCAACAAATCTCCCGCAACTACAATTCGGCCCACATCCATTAAGAGAGCATTTTTCTTTTTGAAAGTCTTTGCTTCGGTCATAATGAATTTCAGTACATGGCCCGCATGGCCCACCTGAACCAACCGGTCCCCAAAAATTATCCTCCATACCAAACGCTTTAATTTTTTTTGTATCAATACCTGCTTCCTGCCAAGTCTCAATTGATTCTATATCTTTAGGAATGCCTTTTTCTCCCTTAAATACGGTCGTCCAAAGCTTATCCTGTGGTAATTTATATTCTTTTACTAATAATTCCAATGCCCATTGAATTGCCTCGGTCTTAAAATAATCACCAAATGACCAATTACCAAGCATTTCAAAATAGGTATGGTGATATTGGTCGCCTACCTCATCAATATCAGAGGTACGAAAACACTTTTGCGCACTTGCGGCACGGCGATAGGGCGGTTCAATCTTACCAGACAAATACGGCACAAATTGCTGCATCCCTGCTGAAGTAAGCAATGCTGTCGGATCAGCAGGAATTAACGAAGATGAGGGAACAATTTCATGGCCCTTATCTGCGAAAAAATCTAAAAATGTTTTTCGAATTTTATCAGTTTTCATCTTTTGGTTTTTGTTATCTTTTTTTAAATGATATGGGCTCTTTTTTCATTGCTTGTTCCAATGAAATTTCTTGTGGCAAGGGGGATTTTTGTTCATATTCTTTTTTCTGTCTTCTCACATGACTCTGCTGGTCTTTCCATTCTTTTAAACATTTTTTACAAAACACGGGGCGCACCCCATCAGGGATAAATGATATATATATATCTGTCTTGCATGTATCACATCTTGCTTGATACATATCTTTTTCTACTTGGGGAGATACATGTTCATTCTTGCTAATAAGGCCGCGCCATCGCGCTATTTTTTCTTCAACAATTTTTTGCGGCTCAGTATACTGCTCTTGTGAGAGCGTAATAATTTTACGTCTATTGCCCTCGGGTGATGCCATCCTGGGCAACGTCATGGCGGCAAACGGCTTTGATACTGAACCATCAACTATAAGCTTAATATATATCTGGTGCCTATCTAAATTCATTAAATCAACTTTTTTAATCTTTCGAGAAAACAAGACTTTAGATAAAAATGTATTATCTTCAGCGCTCACCCTATTTATCACCATGGTTCCCACATTATTAATAATGGCATCTCGTAAACGTGTATCTCCTCCGGTTACTAACTGATCAATATATTGATGGGCAATAATAAGGTTAAGGTGATACGTATGTGCTTCTGATAGTATTTCAATAAATGAATCAGTGGCAAAGTTATCAAATCCATCAATATACAAATAAAAATCGCGTCGCTCATCCTCGCTCATAAGTCTCCGTCCCATGGCCGCCATTTGAATTTTTGCCATCATCATCGCGCCCAACAAAGTTGCTGCATCTTCTCCAATACGCGCCTTGGATAAATTCATAATTATAATCTTTCCTTTATCAAGTACTTCGCGCATATTCACTTTTGATTTCACCTGTCCTACAATATTTCTTACCAAGGGTACAGATAATAACTTACCGATTCTATTTTGAATTGGCGTAATAACTTCTGCTTGTAAATGATCTGGGTAGCGCGGATACTCATCTCGCCAAAATGACTTCACTTCTGGATCATTAATATGCGTAAGTACGCGATCTCTAAATTCCTCATCGGAAAGCATACGCATAATACCTAACAAGGTTGAACCAGGGTATTCAAGCAACGCTAAAATAATGTTGCGAAGTGCATATTCTAATCGTGGTTCCCATATATCAGCCCAAACATGCTTAAAAATAGATATCAGGCCAGAAACAACTAAAAAATGTCGATAACTTGCATCAACATCTTCTAATACATTAAGCGCAAAAGGATGTTCTCCGTCAGTAGGATTAAAATAAATAACATCATTAATGCGATGGGTGGGGATAAAATTAAGTACCCGTGAGGCCAGCTTGCCATGCGGGTCAACAACCGCAACGCCGCGTCCTGCGTATATATCTTGATATATCATGTTTTCCAGCATTGTTGACTTCCCTGTCTTTGCAGTACCTAATAAATACATGTGCTGTCGGCGATCATTGGTTTTAATGCCAATATGCCGAGATCCCTTTCCTTCATCCGTTTTCGCAAACACCACAATTTCTTCTTTCTTTGCTTTAACCATAGCAATCAGTATATCATGAAACACCTCGTTTGTCAATTCGAACTTTTTTTGGTAAAAAACCAATTAAGACAACTGAGAGTACTAATAAAATAGCTAATGCAACAATTTTTCCGGTGGTGCGTAAAAATAGAGCGGCAATACCAAACAAAACCGCAATAATCCAATACAATAACACTGCTTTTTTATAAGATACCCCAACTTCGAGCAGACGAAAATGAAGATGAGCCCTATCAGGCAAAAATGCTGAACCATGTGAAATTATGACCCTTCTCACCACTACACCGAACAAATCAAATACTGCTAAGCCCACAATTAAAAACGTAGTTGCTAATTTCCCCCCTGAAATAATAGCAAGTGTCCCTAACATAAAACCGGCAAATAAACTTCCTCCTTCTCCTAAAAATATTTTTGCAGGGTGAAAATTAAATAATAAAAATCCTAATACTGCGCCTGCGAGAATCAATGCCATTGATCCTACGTCGGGCTGAAAAAATATGGTCAAAAAACTCAATCCTGCAATACTTAACGCCCCCAAAAAAGTTATACCGCTTACCAATCCATCTAATCCATCAAGAAGCTTAGTAGCATACATTAAAAGCATTAACCATACAAACGTTACTATATCAGCCAAAGGCGTAAAATAATATGGAATCCCATTCAAACGTATAACCTCAATTTTATATGTATCAAGATGTACATATCCTTCTCCTATAGGGTTATTAACATACTGAATTCCCATCCCGCTCACACCAATAACAAGTACTGCAATAATCGGCCAGATAATTTGATAATATGGCTTGAGCCCATATTTGTCATCTAAAAATCCACCAACCATTATAACTATCCCGCCTAATAATAATCCAATTAAATGTTTTAGTCTCACTGCACCTTCTGGCCATAGTGGCGTCACATACATAACAAACAACATAACAAAAAAGGTAATAAAAATAGCCATCCCGCCCAAGAGCGGAACTGGCTTTTTATGTATTTTCCGTCCTCCTACTTCTGGCCAATCTAATATTTTAAGTCTTAACGCAAGAGTCTTAACAGCAACGGTTATAAGAATAGAAAATATAAAGCTTGCAATAAAAAAAAGTATATATATCATATTTGATCAAGATAGTTTTGTAAAATGATAGAAGCGGCAACGCTATGGCTGGAGGCCTGCCCTGCCGGCAGGCGGGTCCGACCTCCCGAGGTGGTAGGACCGCGGAGCAGTGTATGTGCAAGCTTAGTAGTCAATCGTTCATCAAAGCTTATCACCGGAAAATCAATGTCTTTTTTTGTAGCAGATATAAACATATCTGTTTGTTTTGTTTGCTGTGTTTCTTTTCCTGATAAAGAGAGCGGCCTCCCAATAACAATCTTTTGTATTTTCTCTGTTTTAATAATACTCTTAAGATCTTTCATTAAAGAGTCTTTATTCCCCAATACTTTATACGGCGTAGCGATTTTCAACGTATCATCAGCTAACGCCAATCCTACAAATTTTCCTCCATAATCAATGCCTAAAATATTCATATAATGATTATACCAAAATACCACGATAATAAAACATATGCAAAAAGTTGTCGACTATGATCGACAACTTTTACGCCTTTTGTACGGGGTCACGTCTTGCATTACTTTTCACGAGAATAAATGACGACCCCTTGTGGTGGGTCGTCATATCCTCCGTAGAAGCGGCTTTGGTTCTTCGCTACGCAAAAGCAGGTCCTGATAGATTGGCTTCTCGTAGAAGAACTGTTTCTGCAATAATCTCTTCTTTAATTTGCTTTGCCAACCTCGGCCTATGCTGTTTGAGTAGTTCAAATGCATCTGCGACATATTCAGAGTCAAGCCGATAAAAAAATCCTCTTGTCGCTTTATCCGTGAAATCTGGGTGAGTAACCAGCCTTTTAAAATTCTCAAACATTGTATCCTCCTTGCTTGATAGCTTGATAGTTGTAATGTAAAGTTCGTCTTTACATTTTCTTATACAAATATTATAGCACATTTTTATATTCCTGTCAAGCAAAAATGTTGGGGATAAATTAAAGGATAGCCAAACACATTTTTACCAATAAAAGCCACCGGCTGAGTTACGGTATTGCACCCAAGCGAACTATTATCACCAATAATAGGTCAAATGCTGATAAAATCCAGCTCAATCCTTAAGAGAAGGTCCTTCATACTCAATATCTTTTGTATCTAAACGGCGGTAGGGTTTTTCATCAACCATTTCTTCATAAAGATGAGCCGCAAGTCCTGGCAGACGGCCAAGGATAAAGAAAAACTTTCCTATTCTCCAGTCAAAACCAAGTTCAGAAATAATAGCCGCGATTGCTCCATCAATATTTATGACTAGCTTCTTTCCTGTTTGACGCTTTAATTCCTCCTGCAGCGCGTATGCACGAGCTATATATTTGCCATAACAACCAAGCTCTTTTGCACGCTTAAAAATTATTGTTGTCCGTGGATCTTCAACTTCATATAGTTTATGTCCATAACCAGGCAATTTCTCTTTCTTCTCTAATACATAGGAAACGATCGCTTCCGGCGTTTTATTGGACTGTAAATTGCGCGCCGTCCCTTCAATCGCGCCTCCATGCCATGATCCCATAGTTAAGATGCCTGCGGATAGCGCGGTGTTGAAAGAATTTCCTGTCGAGGCAACGGTCCGTGTGACAAACGTTGACGGCGCCTCAATTCCATGTTCAATAGATGCAACAAGAATAGTATTAAGTATTTCTTCTTCGTACTTCTCTGGAAAAGCACCTCTAAGCATTAAAAAAACTGCTTCAGAAAAAGAGTATTTCCCAATAAGATCGAGCAATTTATGCCCGCGAATGTAGAGTGTACCGTCTTTATGTACACTTATTTTTGTGCGCCATTTCATAATTATTCGTTAAAGGAATTGTTTTACCAACGACGGAATCTCTTCTAATGTATTGGCAATGGGTATCCCAGCGCGTCGTAATGCTCTTACTTTTGACATATAGCTTCCTTTCTTCCTATAAACAATAGCACCAGCGTGTCCTAAGACCGTACCTTCTGGTAGGTCCATAGTAAATTTTCCTGCAACAATGACGACAATTGGTTTGGTACATTTTTTTTGCTTAACACATTCTGCAATCCGTTCCTCATAGGTTCCGCCCACTTCACCAAAACACACGACAACTTTTGTACCTTTATCAAGCTCGAACAACTCAAGCATATCAACAAAGTCAGACCCGACAATTTGATCACCGCCGATCCCGATAACTGTACTCTGCCCAATACCTGCATTGCTTAAAATCACTGAGATTTCAGCAGTCATCCCGCCGCTCTTTGAAATAACTCCTACCGAACCAGGGTGGAAGATATGACGAACTTTACCACTTCCAATACTTCCGATCTTTGCCCTACCAGGAGAAATGATTCCTACTGAAGCAGGCCCAACTATTTGGCAATTCTGCTTTCGTGCCCACGCTATAACCTTCGCGCTGTCCTGTACAGGCACATGCTCAGCAAGGATGTTTATAAGAGGGATGTTTGCAAACATTGCTTCCATCGATGCATCTTTTACCGCAAGTGCAGGAACCGTAATAAGAGAAGCATTAATCTGGGGATGATAATGCGCCGCTTTCTCAACGGTATCATATACTGGCACTCCATCGACGCGTTGCCCGCCTTTCCCCGGTGTCACGCCTGCACAAACGTTGGTACCATACATACGCATTTCTCTTGAGGCGCGTGAGCCTTCACTTCCGGTAATGCCTTGAATAAGCACGTTAGTTTTTTTATCGATCAAAATTGCCATATCAATCCAAGATAAAGTTTCCCTTATTTATACGCAAGATCTACCATAATCTTTGCGGTTTCTGCCATTGAGATCTCGGATCCAAAAATATGAAATTGATATCCTTGTTCTTTCGCAACTTGCCTAAGCATCGCAACCGCCTGTTCTTGTCGAGGGCCATCCCTCCTAATTACAATAGGGTACGTTGGTTTTGGTCTGACATACCCGAGCCCATTCACAAATCCGCGCATTGTCTCATAAATATCAGTAAAATTTGCAGTTCCACCAACAACCCAACATCCCTTAAGTCCTTTTCTCCTCAGTACCTGTTTTGTTAAGTCCTCTACAATATGTGCCGGGGGATTGCCTGAATATTCAGTATAATTTGCAGGACGCCCGCCATGGAAAATAAGGGCGTCGATGTTTAAAAGAGAGGCACCACCACCAGATGCCAAAATTGCAATATCACCACCGAGTTCAATAAAACGACGTTTGCCAGGCGCTACTTTTTCATCATCAAGGATAATCTTCGCGTCACCAGCAACAAATGCTCCGCCTTTCGTTTTAAAAAGCGGGTTAATCTCTGCCAGGATTGCATACTCAGAAATAAAAAGTTTCCATAGATTTTTTACTATCCCCGCAACTTTTAAGATGTCAGAAGAAGGAAATTTTGCCTGAGATAAAGCGCGTCGAAATAAAAACAAACAAGAATCAAACGTAAAATCAAGAGGAACTACTTTTGCCCTGCTGATGCCTGTCCCTCCTTGCGCAGATACTGCGATCACCGGAGAACGTGTGCTTGTATCATAGCTGAAGGAAACATAGTATTCAGAAATTGCAGCAATCCGTTCCTCTACCAATACTTTTCTAATATTCTCGTTGTGTACCTTCATATTACATAGTTTTTGTATCTTCTTTCGTGCAGAAAAAAGGGTAGATGCTGGTAAAATTCCTCCTGCCTCTTTCCTTCCGCCAAAAAGGGTCTGTGCCTTAAGCACATATGGCGGCTTGAAAGTGATTTTGCCACGAGGAGAATTCAGTACAACCCGACGTGGAGTGGGAATGCCATATTTCTCAAACAAATTTTTACCTTCGTACTCGTAAAGTCTCATTTGAACCCTTCTTTTATTAAAGTTTGGATACAGGCATCATTCCTTTCAAACTTATATTTTAGTCAAGACTTCACAACCTTTTTTAGTAATTACAATGGTATGTTCAAAATGAGCAGACAAACTGCCGTCATCAGTAGCAACGGTCCATCCATCATCTAATGTTTTTACTTTCCAATGGCCAATATTGACCATTGGCTCAATTGCTACCGTCATACCTTGCTTCAAAACAATACCGGTATCTGGTTTGCCATAATTTAAAATAGTTGGCTCTTCATGAAGATTTTTGCCAATGCCATGCCCGGATAGTTGCCGAACAACTGAAAACCCATTTTTTTCAACATAAGACTGCACCGCATACGAGAGATCACCTAAATGGATTCCTGGCTTAATTGTATTAAGCGCAATATCTAGAGATTTTTTCGTTACTTTAATTAATCTTTTTGCCTTGCTTGATATTTTGCCTACTGGTATGGTCACTGCCATATCAGCATAATATCCCTGATACAACACCCCGCAATCAAGTCCAATAATATCACCAGATTGAATCACTTGATCTTTTGATGGAATAGCATGAACCACCTGTTCGTTAATTGACGTACATAGGGTATGAGGATAAGCACCCCGGCTTCCCGGGGAAGCCGGGGTGCGGGGAGGAGGGTAACCTTTAAAAGCTGGCTTTGCGCCAGCTTTTACAATTAAATCTTCTGCTAAGCCATCCAATTCAAATGTTGAAATACCGGGTTTAACATCAGATACAACGCGCGAAAGTACACTGGCAAGTATTTTGCCGGCAGTTCGCATAATTTCAATTTCTTCTGGAATTCTAATAAAAATTACCATAATCTCTCTACGTTATCTTTTGATCTAATTTTTGTACTGTTTCTTTAAAAACGCTCTCAATTGATTGCTCTCCATTAACTTTGATCAACATGTTACGCTGTTGATAAAACTCTATTGCCGGCATCACTTTCTCATGAAACCACTGTAATCTTTTTCTAACTGCCGTCTCATCAGTATCATAATCTCTCACAACCACCTTTCCTCCGCATCGAGGACAAATTTTTTTATCTCGTCCAATTAACACTGTTTTGCACTGACTGCAAACTGAGCGATTTAAAAGACGTCTGAGAGCCTCTTCGTCGCTCACCTTTATTAAAATAGCAATCCTTTTCTCTGCTATCTTCAAACTATTCATTATTTTATCCAGATCTTTTGCTTGACCAAGCGTACGCGGATAACCATCTAATAAAATTCCTTTATCTGGCTCGATATTCTGAAAGGCCTCGCGCATCAAAGCTAACATTATATCATCAGGTAAATGCCGACCACTTTTATGAATTTCATGTACCTCTCTTCCTAATTCAGAATCCTCTTTTGCTTTAGCACGAACTAATTCTCCTGCTTCTATTTTTTGGAGATTATATTTTTTAACTAAAAGATCTGCCTGTGTTCCTTTGCCAGACCCTGCTGGCCCTAATATGATAAGATTAAAAATTTTCTTTGACATATAATATCTTGGTTAGATAATGTGAGATCCCTCGCTCCTTTCAGTCGCTCGGGATGACATTCTTCTTTGCCATTCCGCACGAAGTGCGGAATGACAAGGGGGAACGGAATGACAAAAATCTTAAATCATAAATCTAAAATCATAAATCTATTAGACTCCTTCATATTCATGCATAGCAATTTGCGCCTGGATTTGCTTTACTGACTCCAATACCACGCTCACCACAATTAATATAGCCGCACCACCAACCACAAATGTGGTTACGCGAAACACATTTTGCGTAACAATGGGGAGAATTGCAATAATCCCTAATGAAAGGGCTCCTGCGAGCATTATTCTATTACTTACCTTTTTTAAAAATCCCGCAGTCGGCTGACCTGGCCGAATCCCTGGTACAAACCCACCCTGCTTTTGTAAATTATCAGCAATTTGCGTGGGGTGGAAAATAATGCTGGTATAAAAGTACGTAAATGCAACCACAAGCGTAAAATAAAGAAGCCCGTAGATCAGCTGATTTTGATTGATCTGCAATAATATATTACCAAACCCAGCAACAAATGATGAACCTGACCGCACCATTAACTGCCCGATTAATCCGGGAAATAATACAATAGAAATCGCAAAAATAATTGGTATCATCCCTGCTTGATTGACGCGAAGCGGTAAATAGGTATCCGTGCCGCCATACATGCGATTGCCTCGAATACGGCGTGCATACGTTACGGGAATATTACGCTGTCCTTCCGTGATTATGACCACACCGGCAATCGTAATTAATGCAAGCCCTGCTAATATTAACCAATTCATAGCTTGTGCTTTTGAAAACGTAACAATAGACTGCTGAAGAGCAATAGGAATGCCTTCTACAATACCAGCAAAAATAATTAAGGAAATGCCATTGCCGATTCGTTTTTCTGTAATCAGCTCTCCAATCCACATTAAAAATATCGTTCCCGCGCTCATTACCATAAGAATGTTGATAAGTTTAAAGGTAGACAAATCTCCAATAATTGGCTGAGCAGATTGGCGGAATAGCATAATTAACCCATATGATTGAAGCAGTGCCAAGGGCACGGTTAATATGCGAGAATACTGATTAATTTTTGCCTGTCCAGATGAGCCTTCTTTACTTAATTCTTCTAATCGGGGAACCACCATGGTTAACAGCTGCATAATAATAGAAGCAGTAATATAGGGAGCAACGCCCATAGCAACAATGGAAAAATTTTTCATCGCACCCCCTGATAAAATATTTAACATGCCCAGCAATTCATTTTGAGCAAAAAAATCTTTCAAGTTTGCTATATTCGCACCAGGAACAGGAATGTGCGCCGCAACTCTAAAAACTATCAGCATACCCATTACAAAAAGCAGGCTATTGCGTAAATCTTTAATTTGAATAATTTGTCGTATTTTTTCAAACATCATAATTGTCGAAATTTTAGAGCGTAGCGAAAAAGATTTCGCTACAATTATGTGCACCCCGCACTCAACGCGTTGAGCGCGGGGCTGTGATTTTATCTGACAAAATCACATCCTTTCCTCCAGCTTTCTTTATCATTTTAACAGCTTTATCTGAAAATGCATGTGCAGAAATAGTTAACTTTTTATTAATAGCTTTTTTACCACCCTCCCCAGAACGCTTATAAGGCGCTTTACATAAAATTTTAATTCTATTGCGATCATTTTTTATCAGCCCCATTTTTGCCAACTCTTCTGGACCAATAACAATATTGCCATTATTATCTTTTTTAAACCCTGTTAAATTCGCTTTGCGACTATTTAGACTGGTGAATTTCTTATCAATGTCTTCGAGATGGACAACTTCTGGCCTTACTGCTTTTGATTTAAATCCGCGAAGTTTAGGCAAATTTCGTATATTTCGCCTCATTCCTTTTAACTTGAGTCCTTTTTTACCTCCTGATCGAGACCGCTGACCTTTTTGCCCTCTACCAGAATACGTGCCATGGCCTGATGCATTACCGCGGCCCAGGCGCTTCTTACGGCCTTGTGATCCTTTTTGAGGTTGTAAATTAGACAAGGTAACTGCCATATACTATACTTTTTTAAATGACTCAAGCGCCTTGAGTGTTGCTCTCACATTATTAATTTTATTTTTTGATCCCAACATTTTAGCAGTAATATTTTTAATACCTACTAAGGATAGCACTGTTCGCGCGGCACCACCAGCCACAATACCATGCCCCTTGCGCGCCGGGCGAAGCAGAACACGTGCCGCACCATATTTTGCTATAACTTTATGAGGAATGGTATCATTTACCATGTGCACCTTTACTATTTTTTTATTTGCTTTTCGCACTGCCTTTTCAATAGCAATTTGCACATCTGCCCCCTTTGCTACACCAGTGCCAACCTTTCCTTTCCGATCTCCAATAACAATACAAGCGCGAAAGCTCAAACGCTTCCCACCCTTCATTACCCGTGTTACCCGCGCAAGATCGACGAGCTGTTGTTCAAACTCGGGCTTTGTTTTTACCTCCCTCATTTGTCTTTTTCTTACTCTTCTTTTTGCCATAATTTATAGACGCGGATACAGCTGATCCGCATTTATCCGCGCTTGTTTAAAATCGCAAACCGCCTTCCCTGGCTCCATCGGCTACGGCTTTAACCCTGCCATGGTATTTATACCCTCCGCGGTCAAATACCACACTGGTAATCTTTTTCTTTTTTGCTCTCTCTGCTAAAAGTTTACCTGTCTCATATGAAACTTGTGTTTTTGTTAATTTCTTGTTTTTAGAACTTACTCCTGCTGTATTTGCGCTAACTAATGTATGCCCGTCATCATCATCTATGAGCTGGGCGTATATATACTTATATGATCTAAAAACACATAGTCGAGGGCGCTTTTTAGTCCCATAAATCTTAGCTCTTACGCGCCGGTGGCGCCTCATGCGCTTTAATTGTTTTTGGTCAGTAGACATGCAATTCAATTTAACATTTAGTACTTTTAACAACTAAACAAAATTTAAAAATATGGCTATCATTACAATCTTTTGTTAAATTGTTAAGTTGTTATCCTGTTATTTTGATTTATTTTGCCGTTGCTTTTGCTTTCTTCCCCGCCTTTCTTCGAATAATCTCATCACTATATTTGATTCCCTTGCCCTTATATGGTTCGGGCTTTCTTAATCTTCTGATTTGCGCTGCGGTCTCGCCGACCAACTGCTTATCAATCCCCTTTATTATCACAATATTATTTGATTCAATTGTTACCTCAATACCTTGAGGAATTTTAAATTCGATCGGATTTGAAAATCCGATGTTTAATACCAAAATTTTGTCTTTAACGCTTGCACGGAATCCTACGCCAACTAACTCTAATCGTTTTTCATACCCCTCTAGTACGCCATCAATCATATTAGAAATGAGTCGTGCATACGTCCCCCAGAGTGAGCGCTGCCCTTTATTTTCTGAATCTTTCACGCGCACGACGAGCTGATTTTCTTTTTTCTCAACTGCTACAACACGGGGAAAATTCTGAGTTAATTCACCTTTTGGCCCCTTTATAACGATTGTGTTATCTTTAATGGCTGCTTCAACGCCTTCAGGAATTGTAATAGGCTGTTTTCCAATTCTACTCATACAAAAGCTTCGCTTTTAGTAACTAGTAACTAGTAACTCGTAACTGGTAATTTTATTTTAATTTTCTTTTTATTACTGGTTACTGATTACTGGTTACTTTCTTAATATATTTCACAAATTAATTCTCCTCCAATACCTTTTTTATATGCCTCCTTCCCCACCATTATTCCTTTAGATGTGGAGAGGATAGCAAGCCCAAATCCACCTAATACGAGCGGGGTCTTATCTTTTTTAACGTAGACACGCCTTCCTGGCTTGCTCACTCTTTTAAGGTTGGTAATTAATGGCTGATTATTATCATCATAGCATAACATTATCTTAAGATGCTTAAACTTTGTTTTTGATTTTGTATTCAGCGGTTTTTGGCTTATTACTTCTGCCTTTTTAATCCACTTTTCTTTTTCTAAAATCGTAACAATATCAAATTTAATCTTTGAATATGGCATAATCACCTCTGG
>JALLOP010000010.1 GCA_027718005.1 Patescibacteria group bacterium AH-259-L07
TTCGAATTCATTGGAACAATGAGATTGCTTATGAAAGTGATCTATGGTATTTTTGTATACGTTGTTATCAGACTGCTCTCCTGCACATTGACACCTACGGTACCAAAGCTTTAATGGATTGCGCTGTTTCAAGCGTTGATAATGACGACAGTTTGGACATAATCGTGGTAAGGGGAAATTCATTTTGCGATAAAATTGAAATTCGTCAGGGATGATTTTAAAAGCGGTTGTACATTGTTCATTGCACTTCCCTTGATGTTCACAGCCAATAACAGAATTTAAAATATCATCTGTTATGTCTTTAATATGATCCGGCAGATCTTCTGGCTTAATCGTAATCTTATACTCCCGTTTTTCAGGATCTTTCCACAAATAGCCCTGTGCTAATGCCTGCTCCTTTGTTAGAGATAGGTATTCTTGCGCAAGAGTTTCATTGTAGGCAAACGGAGAAAATCCTACAGGAAAAAATTCACCATATGTATATACTCTGCCTTTTTTATCCTTGTACGGCATGTCATTCATATGCTGAATAATTTTGGGAACCAGTTCTTCATATTCTTCTTTTGTATATTGTTTGTTTAAAATGCAGTACTGTTTTTTACGCAAGCCAACGCAGCCAAAACAATGAGAAGAAGAATGACAATTCATTGAATATTGAGCATTAATTACTTGATCCCATAATTCATTACTAAAACAAATTTGAGAGCATTGATATCCAATATTTACTGAATCATAAATCATCTCAGTAGTGCGTCCCCAAAAACTATAATCCATTACATCTTTTGCCTCCACTAATGCAAACAAGTACCTACCGTCTTCTACTTTTCGACAGCTAAAGCCAGCTTTAATATTTTTGCACCCCTCAAGCCAGTTCCCTGAAACATCACGACTATGACGCTGGACAAGCGCGGGGACAATATAGCGCAGAGCATGGGATCGAGCTTTTAAGCTAAGGCTCTCGATCATTAACGTGCTTCCCAAATCAAATTGCTTTACTAATGCTTTATATTTTTCCTTGCTATATTGTTTATTAAAAACACAATATGACTTATTTCTCAAATTTACACAGCCAAAACAATTATCACAATTACGGCAATCAAAAAGAAACGCCGAGCTGGTACAATTAGTACATTCTTGCGAATAGGCTAAGTCATAGCACCCAAAGCAATCAATACATTCATAACACCGTTCTGATTTCTGCACTGCCAACCCATCGATACAATCCTTGGAATCATTAAACCACGTACCATATAAGCAATCTTCACTAAAACTGCTGCCGAAAATAAGGTAGCAATTTTTTAAATTACTTGTCCTGTTGGTATACTCACTATTTACCATTGTCCCCTGATGTGCGGTACCCGAACGAGGTACTACTTTGAAAAGTTCATAAAACTGCTCAAAAAATGGTTTGGTAAAATCATACGCCCTGCCATATTTCATAGGATCCCATGTATCAGACCACCAGCAATCTTTACAATACACGGTATATTGTGTGGTCGCGTCAAGCCCTCCGATCTTATCTTTTTTACATAGATTACATGAATATTTATATAGACCTCGCTCATTACGCCACATAAGCCGCCGTTGCAACCGACACTCAGGACAAAAAGTCGGCGCTGGCACCTTCATTTTCTCATAAAAATCAAAATCATCGGGTTCGATTACAAACTGACTCTTGCAACTTTGGCACTTTTTAATCTTTGTTTGATTCATGGTTCTTATCAGCCCAAGGCTGACACGCCTCGGGCGGGCAGTTTTGGCATGCTTTAGTTTTTGAATTACTCATAATTGATTATTAGACTACCTCAGCTTGGTAACATTTTTTGCAATACACAATTTCTTTTCTTTCAGCTGAGTAGGTGGTTTCAAATTCATTTGAGCAGTGATTTGTGTTATGAAAATGTTTAGCCGTGTTTTTGTATACGTTGTTATCTGATTTCTCACCTGCACACTGGCATTTTCTGTGCCAAAGTTTGAGTGGATTGCGCTGTTGTAGACGTTGATAATGACGACAATTTGGGCACAGTCGAGGTAGCGGGAGATTCATTTTTTTGTAAAACTGTAATTCGTCAGGAATAATTTTAAACGCAGTGGTGCATTGCTTATTGCATTTACCTTTGTGTTCACAGCCAATTACCTGCTTTAAAATATCATCATCAACATCTTTGATGTGATCAGGTAATTGATCACTGGTTATTGATAATTGATAATTGCGCTGTTCCGGGTCTTTCCATGTGTATCCCTGTTCTAGCGCCTGCTCTTTGGTTAAAGGAAAGTATTCTTGCGCTACAGTTTCATTATAGGCAAAAGGACTTAGCCCTGCGGGAAAAAATTCTCCATATGTATATACTCTGCCTTGTTTATCCTTGTACGGCGTTTCACTCATATGCTGAATTATATTGGGAACTAATTTTTCATATTCTTGCTTACTATATTGTTTGTTTAAAACGCAGTATTGCTTATTACGTAATCCTACACATCCGAAACAATAAGAGCAGTCACGACAGAAGTCGCAGTATTCCATATACTGTGAACGAAGCGTGTTGTAGCATAATTTGTTTCCATACACTTCCTCGACGCCAATCCCCTCATAGCAGAGTTCACTGTCTCCTACCGCATACATATCAACAAGATCTTTACACCGAAAAATACGAACGGAATAACCACAATCTTCAAGATTATATGAGCCAAAACACTGTTTTGTATTTTTGCAGTTTGTGAGAAAATCACCGCTTGAGTTAATACTCTTTATCACATATGCATACCTCCGTGGATATTTCAGTAGTTCATCCCTAAAACGGTGTTTGAATTCCTGTACATACTTCTCGCTCCCTAATTTAGTCCTGAGACTTTGAAATTCCTCAGACGTTATCTTGTTCCCAAACAAGAGTAGGTTCTTGTTTCTCAAATTTACTCCTCCAATACAATTCTGTGCATTCCTAGCATTATAGAGGAAGAATGAATCGACCACTGTTTCACAATTTTGCAAAAACCCTGAAGTGTGAGATTTTCTCGTATCAATACTTTCATAGATGAGCTCTGAATCAAAAGAGTAAAATACATCTACGCTATCTCGAAGACTATCGGCGTTTGTTGCGTACATCGTATTCTCACACTCTTTAAGACTAAAGCCAAGATAACAATTTTTGTTATCAATTGCCTGGTTAGTGTACTCAGAATTTAGGGAATTGATGTTATAAATAGCAAGATGAGGAACTTGGAACTGAAGTTTTTTAAACTGCTCAAAAAAGGGTAGAGAAAAATCATAGTCTATGCCATACTCTCCTGCATCCCACGCATCAGACCACCAATATTTTTGCTCATTAACTTTAAATGGCTTGTCTGAAGAATATATAGAAATGATATCTTTCCCAGTAGCATCACATGTTCGTTTATATAAACTTCGCTCATTTCTCCACGCCAACCGTCGCTGCAATCGGCACTCAGGGCAAAAGGTCGGCGCTGGCACCTTGATTTTCTTATAAAAATCAAAATCATCTGGTTCAATAGTGAACCGGTTTTTACAGTTTTGGCATGTTTTTGTTTGTTGATTCATATGACTTCCAATTGGTAACATTTTTCACCCTCCCAAATTTTCTGAGAAAATTTGGGAGAGCAAGTAGTAAACTAAACTACCTCACTTTGGTAACATTTTTCACAGTAGACAATCTCTGGTCTATCAGAGGCATATCCTGTCTCGAACTCATTGGGACAGTGATTTTTCCCGTGGAAATGGGTAACGGTATTTTGATATTTTTTGCCATCCGAAAGCATGCCTGCACACTGACATTGACGATGATGTAACCTCCGGGGCGTACGCTGCCTAACGCGTGCCTGATGGCGACATTCAAAATCATTTCTCGGAAGTGGCAAATGCATTCTTTTATAAAATGCCAATTCTTGAGGAGTAATCTTAAAGTTGCGATCACAAGTCTCACAAACGAATATCTCATCAGTAATGGCATCTTCCACCTCATCTATAGTTTGGGGCATACGTGCTCTCGTAATAGTCTCTTTTCCGAATGTCCCTGTTTCTTGATCCTGCCAGCGAAATCCTTGCTGTATTGCCTCTTCTTTACTAAGAGGATAATAATCTTTTGCTAATGTCTCGTTATACCCAAACGGAGAAAGTTGTGCTGGAATAAATTGCCCATAAAGCTCTTCTTGTATAAGCGATTGAATAATCTGCTGCTTAAACTTTTCATATTCTTCTTTAGAGTATTCTTTGTTCAAGATGCAGTATCTACTCTTCTTCAAACCAATACAACCAAAACAGTATTCACAATTGTGAAGACTATCACAGTATTCCACTTCATTGCAGTAAAACACATAACGAGAATGCTTTGATTTATAGCATTGCAGAATACCCATAAGATCCAAACAAAGCTCCGGCTTATAGTAGACATTGTTCCCGTCGTAACAGTCTATCGGATCCTCTGCGTCAGCTAAATATTTACATGCTTTTGCATTCGTCGAATCATATACGCTTCGCACTTCATGACAATTATGAAGATAATCTCCGGTTGCATTGTGGCATTTTGTGATAAACGCATATTTCACCAGTGCCTGCGACTTGAGTTCTTCAAAGCGCTGCTTTGCTTTTTGGATGTTGTCATAAGACGAAAGTATTTCTTTCTTCCTTTTTTCAAACTCTTCTTTAGATACTTCTTTGTTCTCGATACAATATTTTTTATGTCTTCCATTTACCGTCAGAATACAGTTTTGTGAGTTCCTACAGTCAAAACAAAATAAAAGGTCTGTACTTGTCTGACAACGTTCACTAAATAGCACATTGTAACAATTACGACAATCCACACACTCATAACAAAGCTCGGAGTCATAAACAAAAGCAACATCAACCACTGAATTACAGCACTGGATAAGTCGTCCATACATACAGTCTTCGCATTGTTCAGCAGCAAAAATGAGATAACAGTTTTTTATATCCCCCGTGTTGTTCGTGTATTCACTATTTACGCTTGTAATTACGAGAAGTGCAATCCGAGGTACTCGCTTCTGCAACTCAGCAAATTGCTCAAAAAATGGCTTTTCTGGCTTGTAGCCAAGGGCGTAATCTTTGGCACCCCAATCATCAGAAAACCAGCAAGAAGAGCAGTATACAGGAAAGGACACATTTTGAGGGTAGAGTGATACGGTGGACTTATTGCACAAATCACATGTTCTTCGATAGAGTGTTCTTTCATTCCTGTGGGCAAGACGCTGCTGCATCCGACACTCGGGACAAAAGGTGGGTGGCGGATCTTTAGTCTTTTTATAAAAATCAAAATCTTCAGGTTCAATGATGAACTTATTTTTGCAATTTTGACAAGTTTTAACTTGATTCTCTGTTATCATCCTACTTCATGTAGATAACAATTATCACAAAAAATTCTATATTCTTTTTGTTGGGATAATGAATAAGAGGTTTGGAAATCAACGCCACAGTGAGCACATGTCCCTCTAAAGAGCTGCCGCGCACTTCTCGAATTCATTCTCTTTTGATGACGACAATTAAAACACTCTCGTGGAAGTGAAAGCCCTATATTTTTATAAAAATTAACTTCTAATTGAATTAAACGATAATTCCTGCTACAAGTATCGCATTTTAAAACATGGTTTAATAAATCTTTGGAATATCCCTTCGGATCTGTCGGAAGTTCATCGTGCGCAATGGTTCCTTTGCCACTCGTTATAGGAATATCCTCTTCCCAACGAAAACCTTGCGCAAGTGCTTGTTCTTTGGTGAGCGGAATATATTCATTTACGATTGATTCGTTGTAGGCGAACGCCGAAAGTTCAGGGGGATGAGGCCTCCCCCATTCCCCTGTTTCCTTCATATGCTCAATAATCTTTGATTTTAAAGATTCGTACTCTTGTTTTGAATATTTCTTGTTCAAAATACAATAATCATCACTCCTTAATCCAACACAGCCAAAAATACCATGAGAATTAAAACAATCTTCTGAATAATAAATATCAGTGGAATTCACACAATTTCGAGAAAAAAACTGTCGCAGACCGCCCTGAGCTGCAAGCACCTCATAACACAACTCCACGTCGGGAGAAAAAGAGGCATCATACGTATCAATGGCCTTTCTAAGAGTAAAGACATATTTTGAATTCTCGCCACTTTTCACATCAAAAGAATGGTGAATATTTTTAGAATTATAAATATGGTTACCAGAGACATTAGTATTATGAGACCCAAAAAAGTATCTTTGTGGAAGCTTTTCTCGAAGATCCATCTGTTTATTTAAAATTAAAGTTATTGTCCTGGGATCATGCAAAGGATGTTCAATTAAAAACTTCTCATATCTATCCTTGCCAACATTTTCATTAAAAATATGGTAAGATTTTTGTTTTAGGCCTACACAACCAATACAATTTACACATCCTTTACAATCATACAATCCTACACTATCAACACAATTTTCACACTCTTGTGAATAGAGAAGTCGATACGAATTCAAACAGTCCACACATTCATAGCAAAGCTCTGCTTTGTACACATAGAGATTGTCAAAGCAATCTTTAGAGTTCCATACAATATGCCCGTATGCACAGTTTTCATCATCAACGCAGCCAAACACTAAGTAGCAATTTTTGCTCCTAAACGTAAGGTTTGAATAGACGCAATTCTCGCTCTTCGTGTTCATAACTGCGAAGTGTGGAACTGCCTTCTGGAGCTCAGCAAATTGTTCAAAAAACGACAGACTAAAATCATAATCCCTGCCGTATTCCTTAGCATCCCAATCATCAGCCCACCACTCTTCATGACTCCAAACAGGAAATGCAGCTTTCTTAGAATACATCGAAATCACTGACTTTCCTGACTTATCAGAATTTCTCTTATAAAGGGTTTTAAAGTTTCTAAATAAAATTCTCCGCTGCTGCCGGCATCTAGGGCAATTCTTCGGAACAGGTACTTTGATCTTTTCATAAAAATTAAAATCATCAGGTTCAATTACGAACTGTTGTTTGCAATTTTGACAGTTTTTGGTTTCAGATTTCATATAACCTCACTTTGACCCCTCACCCTTTGGAAAAAGGGTGGGGGGCTATTTCTTTACACCACCTCGGACTGGTAGCATGTTTCGCAATACACAATCTCTTTTCGCTCTGGTGCATATGAAGTTTCAAACTCATTGGGGCAGTGATCAGTATCATGAAAATGTTCCACCGTATTCTTATATATTTTGTTGTCAGATTTTGTTCCTGCGCACTGGCATTTTCTATGCCAAAGTTTTAAGGGATTGCGCTGTTTTGTTCGCTCATAATGCCGAGAATTAAAACATTTTCGTGGCAGAGGCAGATTCATTCGTCGATAGAACTGAAGTTCTTGAGGAATAATTTTAAACGCCTTAGTACAATTATGCTCTTGGGCTTTCTCGTCGTCAGAATCCCATGCTTGACAAAGAATAACCTCATTCAAAATTACATCATTTACATCTTTGATATTATCGGGAAGATCCTTCCAAGAGATAGTCGGCTTATACTCTTTAGTTTCTAAATCTTTCCACCTATATCCCCGCGTGCGAGCTTGTCTTTTAGTCAACGGAAAATATTCTTGTGCAGGAGTCTCATTGTAGGCAAACGGGGATAATTCTGGCGGAAAGAATTCACCGTACTTGTATACCCTGCCTTTTTTATCCTCGTATGACATATCATTCATATGCTGGATAATTTTCGGTACTAATTGTTCATACTCTTCCTTATTGTATTGTTTGTTCAAAATACAGTATTGTTTATTTTTCAAACCAACACAACCAAAACAATTTGAACACGTATGGCATGACATGCAATACTCAAGCCCTTGACAGGCAGGGTAACAATCGGAACAAAACTTGA
The DNA here is from genome assembly GCA_027718005.1 of Patescibacteria group bacterium AH-259-L07. Classification (GTDB taxonomy): domain Bacteria; phylum Patescibacteriota; class Patescibacteriia; order UBA2591; family UBA6264; genus JALLOO01. The sequence goes on from JALLOP010000010.1 coordinate 7,849, forward strand.
GTCTTGTATTCTGACGCCCGCTATCTGAACATTCATATATTAATTCACTTCCCCCACTCCATAAAGAATAATCCATTGCATCACGGCCAGAACTTAAATGAAAACAATAACGGTAATTCTCGCCGCCTCTGACAATAAAAGAATGGTAGATATTGCGAGAATTATAAATATAATTTCCTGATACATTGGTATTTTTAAGACCGTCCATGAATTTTACCGGATACTGATACCATAATTCTTGTGTACGATCTAAAAATTCTTGAATTGTCTTAAATGATCCTAAATCATATGCTGCACGCTTTTGCTTATACTCTGCTGGTGAATACGGCTGATTAAACATATAATACGACTTATTTTTAAGATTAACACATCCAAAACAATTACTGCATCCAACACAATTCCGAGAAAACCATACATCTTGACATGAATCTAAATGCGCAGAAAAAAAACATTGGTAGCAGTTATAGCAATCAAAATCCTCATAGCAAAGCTCGGAGTCACGGACGCGTAAAAGATCTAAAGAATCGCGCGAATGTGAAGTGCTTACCGTATAGGCGATATTTTCACATTTCGAGCCAACAAAACTCAGATAACAATTCTTATACTCACCACAATGGTTGCAATAATCACTATTGATCGGATTAAGAGCTTTTCGACTCGGCCATGGAACGCTACCCATAAGCTCGCGGAGTTGTTCAAAAAATGGTCTACTAAAATCATACTTATGTCCATATTCCAGCGAATTCCATTTATCAGACCACCAAGCGTCATGATTCCAGACCTTGATAGGCGCGTCAGGAGAAAATCCTGAAAAAATTTCTTTGCCCGTATGGCTGTCCTTTCTTTTATAAAGGGTGTGCTCGTTGTACCACATAAATCGCCGTATCATTCTACACTCTGGACACCAAGTTGGTGGCGGCACGTTGACTTTTTTATAAAAATCAAAATCCTCAGATTCGATTTTAAAGTCCTGGGAACAGTTCTGACATTTTTTAATTTCTGTCTGGCTCATAATTACAATTTTGCCCTGCTCTCCGAAGCTTTAGCGAAGGAGGGACATGTTTTAGTTTGTTTTAAACCACTTCTTGTTGGTAGCATTTCTCGCAATAGATGATCTCTGGCCTCTCTGGCGCATATGATGTTTCAAATTCGTTGGAACAGTGATCAGCACCATGGGAGTGTTTGACCGTGTTTTGATAAACCCCATTATCAGACTTCTCTCCTGCGCACTGACATTGTCGGTGCCAGAGTTTTAGCGGATTGCGCTGTTGTAGGCGTTGGTGATGGCGGCAATTCGAACATAATCGTGGCAAGGAAAGATTCATTTTTTTGTAAAATTGAAACTCGTCCGGGATGATTTTAAACGCGGTCGTACACTGTTCAATACATTTTCCTTCATGAGAACATCCGATAACGGAATTTAAAATATCATCATTAACATCATTGATACGGTCGGGTAAATCTCCTGGTTGTATGGTAATTTCATAATCTCGTTTTTCTGGATCTTTCCATGTATATCCTTGCTCTCTTGCTTGTTGTTTTGTTAAAGGGAAAAACTCTTGTATACTGGTTTCGTTATATGCAAAGGGAGAAAGTTCTGAGGGAAAGAATTCTCCATATTTGTATACCCTGCCTTTTTTGTCTGTATAGTGCATATCATTCATGTGTTGAATTATCTTAGGAACCAATACTTCATATTCTTGCCTACTATATTGTTTGTTTAAAATACAATATTCTTTACTCTTTAAAGATATACAAGCAAAAAGATTAGAACAATTATTATAACAGCGTTTACTATAACAAACATCTCTTACGTTACCCACACAAAATAGACTAAATTTAACATTACTGGTTCCTTTGCCACATACCAAATCTTCGTACATAAGCTGAGCGTTTTCTCCAAATTGGGTATAATCATAACAATTTTTATTTGGCTTTATTATCAACCACATACAATATCTACAATCTTGTGATTCTAGCGCGATATAGGAATCGTAAACATTTTTAGAATAACTAATATAATCGCCAGAAACATTGGTGTTATGACGCCCATGCATAAATTTATGGGGAAATGCGAGATAAAATTCTCTCACTTTTTTCTGGAATTTCTCAATATTTATGAAAGAATTCAGGTCAAATTCTTGTAATTTCTTAAAATAATCATCCTGAGAATAAGGCTTATTAAAAATATAGTATTGTTTATTTCTTAAATTTACACAGCCAAAACAGTCATTACAATTTATTAAATTTTTAGAAAACCATATATTCTGGCAATCTTCACAATCTATTGAAAAATACATTTGATACGAATTGTTACAATTAACACACTGATAAGACAATTGTAAAGCATCTGCCATGGTAATATCAATACAATCTTTAGATCTTTCTAGCTCAGTACCATATATACAATTTTCATCATAATCAGAATTAAAAAGTAAATAACAATTTTTCAAGTTGTGGGCATAATTATTGTACTCACTATTTACCAATGTTTTATAACTAACTGATACATTGGACATTGGCACTACTTTTAATAAATCTTTATATTGCTCAAAGAAGTTCCGTGAAAAATTATACTCTCTGCCATAAACCAATGGATCCCATTTATCTGACCACCAACATGGAGAGCAATAAACCGGAAAAGGAGCTTTTTCAGGATACATAGAAACTATGGATTTATCACATAAATCACACGTTCTGCTATAAAATACTCTCTCGTTTCTAAATAAAAGCCTCCGTTGCAGGCGACACTCAGGACAAAAGGTTGGGGGAGGCACCTTAACCTTTTTATAAAAATCAAAATCGTCAGGTTCAATTTGAAAATCACCCTTGCAATTCTGACACTTTTTAACTTGAGTATTCATATGCAATTTTGATCCCTCACCCAGCGGTGATAAAAATGTTATCGCATTTTTGAAAAAAATGTATCACCGCTGGGTGAGGGATTTTAGTTTCTTATCATACAACTTCTTGTTGGTAGCATGCTTTTCACCCTCCCAAATTTTACTCTGTAAAATTTGGGAGGGCAAGCAATACACTAAATAACTTCTGCCTGGTAGCATTTCTCGCAATAGATGATCTCTGGCCTATCTGGTGCATACGTGGTTTCAAATTCATTCGGACAATAGGTAGTGCCGTGAGAGTGTTTAGCCACGTTTTGATAAACTTTATTATCAGACTGTATGCCAGCACACTGACAAGCTCGATGCCAAAGTTTGAAAGGGTTAGTTCGCTGGACCATCTGGTAATAGCGACAATTGGGACAGAGTCGGGGTAAGGGTAAATTCATTTTACGATAAAATTGCAGCTCATAAGGGATAATTTTAAAAGCAGTGGTGCATTGTTCATCGCATGTACCCTGATGTTGGCAGCCAATGGTTTGATTGAGAATATCATCTTCTGCATCTCTAATATGATCGGGTAACTCTTTTGGTTTTATCATAATCTCGTACTCTCTTTTTTCTGGATCTTTCCACATATAACCTTGTTTTACTGCTTGCTCTTTGGTTAAGGGGAAGTTTTCATATATAAAACTTTCATTATAGGCAAAAACACCAAACTCTGGGGGCAAAAACTCTCCATATGTATAGATTCTCCCTCTTTTGTCTTTATAGGGCATCTCACGTGTATGTTGAATTATTTTTGTCCTTAGTTTCTTGAATGAATTCTCGTCGTATTGTTTATTTAAAATACAATGTGACTTCTTACCGAGTGCTATACAACCAAAAAGGTTTTTACACGATCTTTTTGAAAGCATACAATACTCCAAATTCATTGTATTATCTGACCAACATTCATATGAGAACTTAATATTATTTTGTCCGCCGCCACAGCCCATACACTCATACATCCGAGTAGCATTCCCTCCCCACATGGTAAAATCATATGAATCTTTTGTTGGAGCAAGAAAAAGAAATTGACAAAACTTACAGTCATCAGCTTCTCTAACTTCAAAACTTTGAAAGACGTTTTTTGAGTTAAAAATATAATCGCCCGAAACATCCTTGTTTTGCACTCCCTCCATATACTTTTTAGGATAGGCAAGGCTTAATTCTCGAAGTTTATTTTTAAATTGTTCCACTGTTTCATATGACCCGAGATTGAATTTTTCCAACTTTTCAAAATATTTATTTTTTGTGTACGATTTGTTAAATATGAAGTATTTTTTATTACGAAGGTTAATACAACCAAAACAGTTCTGACAACCTCGGAGATTTTTAGAGAAATAAACATTAACGCATTCCTGACAATTAGATGAAAATAGTGTATGGAAACACTTCTGTAGACGCGTTCCTCCATAACATAATTCACAAAGATCAATTATGGCGTTATCAAGGCACTGTTTACTCCTCTCGACATATGTGCCGTAAGCGCAATCTTCACTATAATCAGAGCCAAAGAGGAGATAACAATTCTTGAGATACGAACAGATATTACAATACTCACTATTTACTAATGATGGTTCAATGGTCTGTAGGGCCGGCCATGGTACTTTTGAATAAAGTTCTTGGAATTGCTTAAAAAATGATCTAGAAAAGTCATACTCCTGGCCATAATCTATTGGATCCCAGTCATCTGACCACCAACAGGCATTACAATATACAGGGAAAGGCACGTCACTATTAAAAAGAGATATGATTTCCTTTTGGCACAAGTCGCACCTTCCTTTGTATAATACGCGTTGATTCATAAATATCATACGTCTTTTTATCCGACACTCCGGGCACCATGTTGGCGGCGGTACATCTATTTTCTCATAAAAATCAAAGTCATCAGATTCAATCCGAAATCCCTGAGAACAGTTTTGACATTGTTTAGTTTCTGTTTGTCTCATAATTACAATTTTGCTTTGCCCTCCGAAGTTTTAACGAAGGAGGGACAGTTTTTAGTTTCAGATTTCATAAAAAGTTATCCACAATCAACAATTGACAAATTGAATAAAAATGCTATTATTATACATGGAATTACTTCCGAGTCGAACTGTGGCGTTTATCGCCGCGTTCTCTCAAAGAGATAGGCCCGGGAGTTTTTTATTTTGGCCATATTTGTACATATATTTCTCTGTGCGCAATAATCTTTCGGTACTTATCAGCATATCTCTTATGTTTTTGAACAGATCTATTGATAACACCAGCAACATAATCAGCCAGCTGTAAGAGATTATTGCCACTTGATCGTTGCATTTTAACCTTTTTAATCAAGCGCCTATCTTTCTCATTCATCTTTCTTCTTAAATACCTTGCTAACTGTCTCCTGAAATCTAAACTGCCACTTTTATCAATAACAACTATAGCATTCTCTAGTTTATCTTTTGCGTTTTGAAAAACAAGTCCGCAGGTATATTTATAAAATGATCTTTTGTCTCTAAACCCATCACCCCATAATTTTCGAGGATCCTTATTTATCACAATTCCATAATAAAAAAAATTGTATGGCGCTACAGCCTGTAAAAACGCTTGTCGCACTTTATCAGAATTTCTTTTAAAATGGAATTCGCTATTTTCTGCCCATCCTAATTCCTTTCTTAAAAGAGCAATTCTCTGATCGCAGGACAATGCTTCATCGTTGTCTTCAAAAACTACTAAGGAAACGACAAAAAATCTACTTGATCCTTTTTCAATTTTCAGGCCAGCATCACCGGATTCATCAATAAAAATTAACATAATTATTTAATTATACGACTTCTTGTTGGTAGCATGCTTCGCAATACACAATCTCTTTACGCTCTGGCGCATACGTGGTTTCGAATTCATTGGGGCAGTGTTTTTCTTTGTGCAAATGCTCTACGGTATTTTGATATATTTTTTTGTCAGATTCTTTCCCTGCGCATTGACATGTTCTATGCCAAAGACGATTAGGGCCACGAGCAATAAAACGCCGTAAATGCCGGCAATCAGGGCATAAACGAGGAAGAGGAATTTCAAAATGCTTATAAAACTTAAATTCGAGCGGGATAATACGATAATTCTTACGACATTCAAGGCACACAAATATCTCCTTCGTAACATCAAGATTTCCAGCCTCATGAATGGAATCAGGCATATCTTCCCACGCAACCGTTTCTTTATCAAATGTACCGCGCGGATAATCCTCCCACTTAAAGCCTTGTCTTCGTGCCTGTTCTTTCGACAGGGGGAATTGTTCCTGTGCGGCTGTTTCATTATATCCAAACGTACTTATAAATGGCGGAAAAAACTCACCCCACTCTCCCCGCTCTTTCATATCTTCTACAATCTGACCTCTCAACACCTTATAATCTTCTTTAGAATATTGTTTATTAAGAATGCAATAATTTTTTTTACGAAGACCAGCACAACCAAAACAATGATTAGAATTAAAACAATAGTACGAGTAGTCCATAAAGCTGCATGTCCAACAAAGGGCAGAGCCAATATAATGAGACGCCTCTATTCCGGCATTCATTGAGTTATACATAAGCTCAGCATTTCTTCCTGTCGTATCACAGTCCACACAATCCTTGGCATTACGCCAAACATGTACTCCATATTTTGAATCCTCTGCGTTATAACAGTGAAAGCAGTAACGACAGTTTTTCGCATCTTTTATATAGTTGCCGGTCGAACGTATACCATTTACAATCTCGGCATACTTTCGGGGCTGTTTGAGTATAAATTCGCTAAATTGCTTTCGAAGTTTTTCAATACCACTATGCGTATCGAGTCGCGCCGACTGTATGAATTTTTTATATTCTTTTTTTGACAACGCTTTATTAAATACGTAGTATTGCTTATTACGGAGATTCACACACCCTATACAATGGGAACAGCCGCGGCAATCAAGAAGGAAATAACTCTCATAAGAATCATGGCATCCTTTGCTATAAAATAGCTTATATGAGTTATAACAATCATCAGACTCATATGAGAGCTCGGTTTGATGTGAAAATGATACATCAATACAATCCTTACATACCTGAACCCAACAGCAATGAATACAATTCTCATTATTAGAAGATTCAATAATCATGTAGCAATTCTTACTATCAGCAGAAATGTTTGTGTATTCAGAGTTAATACTTTTTGTATAAATTAATGATACTTTTGGTACTTTTTCCCATAATTCATTAAACTGCTCAAAAAAGGGGTGATGCGGGTCATATTCTTTTCCATAATCAAGCGGGTCCCAATCATCAGAAAACCAGCAATCATGACACCATACGGTATATGGTTTATTCGGACTGTACATTGAAACAACTTCTTTTTTGCAGCGATCACAAGGGCGTCTGTAAAACACTCTTTCGTTACGAAATGTCAAACGCTGTTGCGCGCGGCACAAAGGACACTTTTTCGGTGATAGCACATCTATCTTTTTGTAAAAATCAAAGTCTTCAGGTTCGATGATAAACTGTTTGTTACAATTTTGACATGTTTTAGTTTCAGGTTTCATACAACTTCTTGTTGATAGCACTTTTCACAATAGACAATTTCTTTTCTTTTTGGTGCATATGATGTTTCAAATCCATTGGGACAATGATTAGTGCCATGAAAATGTTTGATCGTATTTTGATACACTTTGTTGCCCGATTTCTCTCCAGCGCATTGGCAAGTTCTATGCCAGAGTCGGGATGGTGTTCGAAAATGAATCCGTTCAGCTTGCCGACAATAAAAGCATCGCCTTGGGATAGGAATCCTCATTTTCTTATAAAACATATATTCTTGCGGAACAATTTTAAAATTCCTTGCACACTGCTCACAAGAAAAAATCTCATTAATAATCTTCTCTTGCACTTCATCGATGCTATCTGGAACATCTTGAAAACGAATAGTTTCTTTCCCTGTTGTAAACTGCAGCTTATCACGCCACCGGAGCCCGCGAGCAATCGTTTCTCGTTTGCGTAATGGATAATAATCTTGGGCAACTGTCTCGTTGTATCCAAAATGAGACAAAGAACCTGGGAAAAATTCACCCCATTCACCGGCATCCTTCATATGAGTAATCAATTTTTTACGAAAAATATTATATTCCTTTTTCGTATATTGTTTATTTAAAATACAATATTCTCCTTTTTTAATTCCTGAACATCCAAATAAATATTTGGATGAATGGCAATTTTCACAATATGTGATTTCAGAATTTTTCCATGAAAATATCGTAAAAAGATTCCGATATGAATGGTCTGGAGTAATACTTTCATAACATTGATTATGCTCTCCTCCAATTGAAATATCATAACTATCTTTCGGGCCATCGCCATTTTCAAAATACCGGCAATTCTCACCTTTCCAAACGTTAAATGAATCTTTCATGTTTTTACAATGCAACATATCATTCCCTGTACAATTAACACAATGCCATAGATTCGCAAATCTCCGCGGATATTGTTGTATCATGTTCTCAAATTCCTGCTTGGCACGCTGGACGCCGGTCCATGCGTGGAGTCTATAATCCGCAATAATTTTCTCGTACTCTTCCTTTGTATACTGTTTGTTTTTAAAACAATACTGTTTATGTCTCAATCCAAATGACATAAAACAATTTGAACAACCCCGACAGTCATAACAAAATGCACAATCTACCAACGCGGTAGACCAATAAATATTTCGGCAATGATAACATTTATTAATAAAAATACTGTCATATACAAATTGACAAGCGCCTGCTACCGTCTCGGTATCCATAATATCTTTTCCCTGCGCGCCATATCTACTATACAGACAATTCTCCATTTTCCATGCAATAAAAAGCATATAACAATTCTTTGAAAATGCTACATCTTGTGTGTACTCGCAATTCACACTTGCAATATCGTTATCATTTATAAGAGCAAGCGCAGGAACCGCATTTTGAAGACCCCTAAATTGTTCAAAAAACGGTTTTGAAAAATCTATATCCTTTCCATAGTCGCGCGCATCCCACTTATCTGACCACCAACACTTGTTACAATATATTGTCATGGGAGAATCTGGTGCAAAGATAGAAACAATAGATTTTCCACATAAACCACAAGTGTGGTGATATAAATGTATATCGTTTCGCCACGATAATCTCCGTTGTCTTCTACATTCTGGACAAAAGGTCGGCGCTGGCACTTTGATTTTTTTGTAAAATGTAAAATCATCCGGTTCAATTACGAACTTTTGTTTACAGTTTTGACATGTTTTGGTTTCAGATTTCATAAAATTAAACTATTTCACTTTGATAACATTTTTCGCAATACACGATTTCTTTTCTCTCTGGCGCATACGTGGTTTCAAATTCGTGGGGACAATGGTCTTTGCTGTGGAAATGTTTTGTGGTATTTTGATACACTTTGTTGCCCGATTTCTCTCCGGAACACTGGCATTTTCGGTGCCAAAGCTTTCTCGGCTTCATCTGATTCCAGCGTCTGTGATCTCGCTCTTGTGGTGAAAACTTTGGAAGTGGCAGGTTGTACTTTTTTAAGAATTTATATTCTTCTGGATGAATTCTATAAAAACGTCCGGTGGCTTCGCATTTAAAAATTTCTTTACACACCGACTCGTTAGTGTCAGAAATACTGTCAGGCAATGTGAAGGTCTCTCTTTCAATGCCGTATTTATCTTTAATACTAACTTCTGGCAGCCATTTCCAACCACGTGCTAATACTTCCTCTTTTGTGAGCGGATAGAACTCATATGCATACGTGTGGTTATATCCATGTGGTGACATCTCGACCGGAAAATACTCTCCCCATTCTCTTGTTTTTCTCATATGTTCAATGATCTTTTCTCTGAGCTTAAGGTATGCTTCTTTGTCATACTGTTTATTTAAGATGCAATAATTTTTCTTCCGCAGTGCGCAGCAACCGAATAAATCTTGGCTATTATGACACTCGTCTGCATACGTAATATTTGATGAGAACCAGCAAAAATGGCAAAAGAGATATCGTTGTCCTTCGGGCCCGATATTCGTCGAATCATAGCTTAGCTCACAACTGTAGATGTGTACGTCCATAGAATCTTTAGAGTCATATATATCTGTACAATATTTACAGTTAATACAATTATTGATTGAGTAGCTACTCTTGCAGTTCTTGCAGTTTGTCAGGAAGTTTCCTGTTGAGTTATGGGCGTTTACCGAAACCATGTATTTCGTAAGTGACCGCTCTTTGAGCGCTTGAAATTCTTTGAGTGCCTTCTGGAGTATAACATAACTTCCAGTAAATATTTCCTGTTTCTTTTTTGCAATCTCATCCGGAGTTGCGGGTTTATTAAACAAATGATTCTTAGCATTTCTCAGGTTTATACAAAACAGAGAATTTGAGCATCCGTAACAATTCGCAAGAAAAGCCGAATCATTGCATCCATGTGAGTTAAATGCAAAGAACGTATTATAACAGTTCTCACATTTTACAAGCTCATAACCAATCTCACACTTATGGGTGTAATGGCAGTCGACACAACTCTTAGATTTCTGAATGCCGTAGCCGTAATAACAGTCTTCTGAATAATCGATCTCATCTGCCATATAACAATTTTTATTCTTATGAGCACTGATGATATAGTCACAATTCTTGTTCATCTGTGTATTGCTCATGTGCTTTGGAACATCGTGATACAACTCGTCGAATTGTTCGAAGAATTGTCGAGAGAAGTCAAAATCTCGCCCATACTCAAGCGGGTCCCAATCGTCTGACCACCAGCAACTGCCGCAGTAGAACGTGTACCCTGTAATGTCAGGATGCCACATTGAAATTGCGCTCTTCCCACACTTATCACACTTCCTAAGGAAGTAGCTTTTGTCACGATGTGCTAGCCGACGTTGTAGACGGCATTCAGGACAAAATGCTGGCGGCGGAACGTTAATTTTTTTGTAAAAATCAAAATCATCCGGTTCAATAGTAAACTGATTTTTGCAGTTTTGACAGGTTTTTGTTTGTTGCTCAGACATAAATCTCTAAATTATCTTTTCTTGGGCGTCTATAACTTCTATCATGACTGTGGATAACTGTGGATAAAGTTCTGTGGATAAAGTTCTGTGGATAAAGTTCTTGTCTTATTTTTAATTTTGTGCTATTATATAAATAAGCGGTAAGTCCCTTGTTAAGGGTTGCGGTGCTTCTCCACATCGTGGTTAATGAGCCGCAACAAAACAACTTAACAGGGCACGCTTCCCCGCAAGGGGATTTTTTATTTATAAGTATTGTTTATCTAAAGCTATTTTGCGCTTAAAAATTTTATACCACTCATCGTCCTTTAATTCATATTTTCTATGAATACCCCACGCGAACATATCAACTGCTTGCAATCCTCCTATCTTTTTTGAATCTTCATGATAAATATCAAAGGGGATGTTCGAATTAACTCTGCCTTTTAATTGACGAATGATATATCTATCAAATTCCTTTATGCCTCTTTTTCCTTTTGATTCATCTATGGCTAAAATAATTCTTACTTTATATGCTTTCTCAAAAGGGATATGATCAAGAACTTGGCGTGCTATAAAATTGTATACTCTTGATTTATCTTTTGCTAACCTTTTATAAACACGGAGCTTATTTAATGTTACAGAATAAAGTGCGAATTCAATATCATCTATTCTGTTATAAAAATATTGTTTGATAGACAGATCTGTTCCTTCTCCCTTCAACTCTTCTATTAAACGTCTTCTTTTTGGCGGTGGATTTAATTTTCTTCTCAAGGTTACTTTAACTGCTTTGGATAATTTTCTGTTATTTTCAATCCCCTGCAATGCTAAAATTGCTACGGTAAAAAACTTTGATGGTTTTTTATTAACAAAGTCAAAGCCTAAGTCGCCAGATTCGTCTAAATATAAATACCACATAAAAATAAGTTATAACGCATAACTATACTACCTCAGATTGATAACATTTTTCGCAGTACACAATCTCCTTACGTTCTGGTGCATATGTGGTTTCAAATTCATTCGGACAATGGTCAGTGCCGTGGAAATGTTTGATCGTATTTTGATACACTTTGTTGTCCGATTTCTCACCTGCACATTGACATGTGCGGTGCCAGAGCTTTAAAGGATTACGTTGTTTTAAACGTTGATAGTGACGACAATTTGAACACAGGCGTGGTAAGGGTAAATTCATCTTGCGATAAAACTGTAATTCATCTGGAATGACCTTAAACGCCGTGGTACATTGCTCATTACATTTCCCATTATGAGCGCAGCCAATTATTTGTTTTAAAATATCATCTTTCATGTCTTTGATGTGATCGGGTAAATCTTCTGACTTAATAGTAATCTCATAATCTCGTTTTTCTAGATCTTTCCATGTATATCCCTGTTCTATGGCTTGCTCTTTGGTTAGGGGAAAATATTCCTGCGCAATGGTTTCATTATAAGTAAAGGGACTTAATTCAGGAGGAAAGAATTCTCCATATTTGTAGATCTTACCCTTTTTATCAACGTACGGCATATCATTCATATGCTGGATGATCTTGGGAATAAGTGTTTCATATTCTTTTTTCGTGTACTGTTTATTTAAAATACAGTACTCTTTATTGCGAAGACTGACACAGCCAAAGCAATTATTGCATGAGTGACAGTTGTCACAATATAACAGATTGTGAGAGCCGCGGCAAAATATGGTAAAGAGACATTTATGAGCGGGCAATCCTACGCTCGTCGATTCATAACAAAGCTCTGTCACATCAAAAAAACAAATATCGTAAGATTCCTTAGCGCCCAATCCTTCCTGGAGATATGCACAGTTCTCGGAATTGTACACATCGAAACCTTTTTTAATGTTATTTGAATAAAAGATGAAATCGCCGCTCACATTGTTGCAGGATATGAAATTGTTTGACTTTCTTATTGGAAATTTTTGTTTTAATTTTTTAAATTTCTCAATTGCCTCCTGATGTTTTTTATGACTTCCTAAAATCTCATCCATTGCCTGATGATATTCTTTCTTAGAACACAAGTGATTAAATATATAGTAAGACTTATTTCTAAGGCCTACACAAAAAATACAATTACTGCAATCTTTACAATCAATGAGAAAAATTGAATCCATACAATTTTTACACTCCTGAGAATAGCGCATATTGTAACACATTTGACAGTCAATACATTCATAAAGAAATTCTGATTTTGAACACCATAAACAGTCAGATATGTTTTTATTTCCTACCAATAAAAACCCATAAAAACTGTCTTCATTACGGTTTGATGACGTTACAAGATAACAATTCTTATTTTCGTCAGCAAAATTACAATATTTGGAATGAACTGCTTTATTATTTACTAAAGGAGGTCTGGGTACTTTACGTTGCAAGTCACGAAATTGTTCAAAAAATGACAGACTAAAATCATATTCTTGTCCATAGCTCATCATATCCCAGTTATCACTCCACCAATATTTTGTATCGTATACCATTGCCTCTTTATCTGGTGCATACATAGATATAACATACTCACTATGCCCTGGTGCATTGCATTTTCGTTTATATAACGTGCGTTCGTTGCGCCACAAAAATCTTCGTACCAATCTACAGTCCTGACACCACGTCGGAGGCGGTACCTTAACTTTTTTATAAAAATCAAAGTCTTCGGGTTCGATTGTAAACTGTTGCTCACAATTTTGGCAGGTTTTAGTTTGTTGTTTCATAAAATTAAACGACTTCAGATTGATAACACTTCTCACCCCTCATCCCTCACCCAATTACCATTGGGTGAGGGACTATTTCTTTACACCACCTCGGACTGGTAGCATTTCTCGCAATAGATGATCTCTGGCATATCTGGCGCATACGTGGTTTCGAATTCACGGGGACAGTGTTTTTCTTTGTGCAAATGCTCTACGGTATTTTTATATACCCCATTATCTGATTTCTCACCTGCACATTGACATGTGCGGTGCCAGAGCTTTAAAGGATTGCGCTGTTTTAGACGCTGGTAGTGACGGCAATTCGGGCATAATCGTGGCAAAGAAAGATTCATTTTTCGATAAAATTGGAGTTCATCAGGAATAATCTTAAATGCAGTAGTGCATTGCTCATTGCATTTGCCTTGATGCTCACACCCAATGACTTGTTTTAAAATATCATCCTTTACGTCCTTTATATGATCAGACAACTTCTCTGGTTTTATGGTAATCTTGTAATCTCTTTGCTCTGAGTCTTTCCACACATAACCTTGCTCAAGTGCCTGCTGTTTTGTCAAAGGAAAATATTCCTGCGCAATGGTTTCGTTATAGGCAAAAGGGCTAAATTCTGGAGGGAAAAATTCACCATATTTATAAATTCTATCTTTTTTATCCGTGTAGGGCATCTGGCTCATATGCTGGATGATCTGGGGAACTAATTTCTCATATTCTTCTTTAGAGTATTGCTTGTTTAAAATGCAATATTGTTTATCTCTAAGACCTACACAGCCAAAACAATTTGAACAGCTATGACAATTATAGGAATACTGAATATTGTCACCTGTCCAGATCTTTTTTGAAAACAATATATTTCTACAAACTCGAATACTTATAAAGTCGTAGCAGAAATCGCCCCTGCTCAACGCAAAGCCAGAGTGGCAATTTTTAGATACAGGACCGTAAGGATCAACAATATATGAACAGTCTTCAAGACCATCTCCGATGCTATCAAAGCACGCTTTACAATTCTTGGAATTACTAATATTATCTCCGGTAACATTAGTACTCTTATATATCCGCGCATATTTCATAGGAAATCGTAAGAGGAGTTCATTACATTTTTCTTTCATCCTATTAATTTTTTTAAAACTACCCAGATCAAATTCTTTAATTTTTGAAAAATACTCCTCTTTGGTATAGGGTTGATTGAAAATATGATACGACTTATTTCGCAATCCTATACAACCAAAACAATGAGAACATCCAACACAATCCCACAGAAGTGAAGAATCAGCACAATCCTCAGAAAAATAAATCCACTTTGACCGATAACAACGATCAGAAAATACCACTTCATAGCAGAGTTCGTTTCTCAGTACGTAATACAGGTCAAGAGAATCTGTACAATAATCAATATCTACTCCATAAGCACAATTCTCAGTCTTAATGGCTGCGAATAAAAGATAGCAATTCTTTATATCCAAAACCGAATTGCAAAAATCTGAATTTACTGAGTTTGTGCTTACCAAATTCGGCCATGGAACGTTTTGTATAAGTTCTTTTATTTGTGAAAAAAAGGGTGTAGAAAAATCATACTCCTTACCGTACTTCATTGGGTCCCACTTATCAGACCACCAATACTTTTGGTCATATACTTCCACTGGTTTTTCAGATGAATACATAGCAACTAAATCTTCACTATGGCCAGGAGCATCACACCTTCTCTTATATAATGTCCTTTCATTTCTAAATGCATATTTCCTTTGAAGTTGACAAAGGGAACAAAAAGTTGGCGCAGGAACTTTCATTTTCTCATAAAAATCAAAGTCTTCGGGTTCAATGGTGAATTGATTTTTACAATTCTGGCATTGTTTAGTTTCTTGTTTCATAATCCAATTAAACTACTTGTTTAAGATGGCATTCCTTGCATGCGATCTTTTTATACCGCAAGAGTTCACGATTATGTATAGCAATATCTTTGGAACAAAAATAACACGTGCCCATACCCTTATACATTCGTAATAATTTTGTGGCTCTCTTCATTGTCCGAATATCTGGATAGTAACGCGGCAGTGGTATTGAATGTTTCTTTAAAAACGCAAGTTCATTCTGGGTCACGTTAAACAGTCTCCCTGTTTCCTGACATATCAAGGCCTGATTCACCACACTATCATCTACTTCTCCAATGTCATCCACCTCTTTTCTATATATAGGAATATCTGACAGGGCAGGTTTTTCTAACTCCTCCCATAATCC
>JALLOP010000100.1 GCA_027718005.1 Patescibacteria group bacterium AH-259-L07
GATATGCGGTTCAGGCCAGATAAAGGCGGCATAACTGCAAAGAAAATTGTTAATCACTATACATACGAAGATCTGGCAACTATTTTTAAAACGTATGGAGGGGAACGATATGCAAATCGTATTGCACATTCTATTATACAAGCGCGAAAAAAACAAAAGATTATCAGTACACAAGAACTGCGAGTTGTTGTTACTCAAGCGCTTGGCAGACAGATGCATATCAAAAGCTTAGCACGAATTTTCCAGGCCTTGCGCATCGCGGTAAATAATGAATTAGAAAATTTAAAAACAGTATTAACACAAAGCGTTGCTATACTCGAGCCACAGGGGCGTATTGCAGTAATAAGCTATCATTCATTAGAAGATAAAATTGTAAAAACATTTTTTAAGACTAGTTCTCACGTACAAATTATTACGAAAAAACCCATTGTACCAACGAGCGCAGAAATTAAAAAAAACAGGCGATCACGAAGTGCGAAACTTCGCGTCGCAGAAAAAATTAAATAGAAGCGATACTAATTAATCCGAATGAGACATGCGAATACTGCTAATAATTTATTCGTATTGCACTCGTTGTATTCGTATGCGATTCGTAGATTCGCATTGCTATAAGCGAAGCGTTATGAGAAAGGTCAAAAAAACAAATTACACACTTTTAAACTGCCTTTTCCTTGCAGGGTTTTTGATTATCATTATTGTATATCTTATCCAGGTTAATACCACGGTTTCATATAGTTTAGATATGAAGCGTAATAATCAACAACTCGAAGCATTACAAATTCAGAATGAACATTTAGTAAAAGCAGTGACTGAGATTAGTTCTGTCGGAAATATTTATGCGTCTTCTCATAGTTTAAACTTGGTAGAGGCAAAAGATATTGCATATATAGAGTTAAGCGAGGAAACATTGGCTGAACGGTGATTAAAGTGTAGAATAGGCGTATGCATACAAACCGTTTAAAAATAATCATGGTTGGGGTTTTTATGTTAGGTGCTATAATAGTGTGGCGCCTTTTTGAACTCCAGGTGTTGAAAAAAGGTTTTAATGATGACGCCCTTTATAGCCGCGGCCCTCATCCAGAAATTATAAATCCTGACCGAGGGAAAATATATATTTTTGAAGATGATGGTTATCAGCTTCTCGCGGTTAATATAAGTAAATACAATGTTATTGCCTCACCCGCTATAATAGAAAATGTAGATGAATGGGTTGGAGCAATAGCGCCGTATTTGGGAATCGATGGGCTCGACGTTGACAATGATGGTTTGGTTTTGATTGAAGAAAAGGAAAAGTCGGATGAGCTCAAAGTGCTTTTTGAAAAACTTTCGCAGAAAAATGATTTTTATGAGGTTATTAAAAAAGATATTGATGTTGATGAAGTTGAGGATATAAAAAAGTTAGGTCTTGAGGGAATTCACTTTGAAAAAGTGCCCAAAAGATATTATCCAGAAAAATCTTTATTTTCTCATGTTGTTGGATTTGTGAGTGAGGATTCTGAATGCAGCAATCAAACATGCATTAGCAAGGGCGGGCAATATGGCTTAGAGGAATTTTTTGATGAGGAACTGCGTGGTATAGAAGGAGAGATGAAGGTTGAGAGGGCTCCGGGTGGATATATTATTACCTCATCTGATACGGTTATTGAAGAAGCGCAGCCAGGGATAGATTTAGTACTCACGCTTGATCGATCGATTCAATTTTTTGTTTGCTCTGCATTACGTGATGCACTTGGTCTTTATAGAGCTGAATCAGGATCAATTATAGTACTTGATCCGAATTCAGGAAAAGTACTGGCCTTATGTAATCAGCCTGATTTTAATCCAAATATGTATTCTCAAGAAAACAATTTTGCCGTATTTAAAAATACTGCTGCCTCATCTGTATTTGAGCCTGGTTCTGTTTTTAAAGTTATAACCATGGCTGCAGCGCTGGATTCTGGGAGTATTAGTCCAGAGACAACATATATTGATACCGGATCAGTTACCATTGAAGATTATACCATAACCAATGTTGATAATCGGACCAATGGCAGGGTGACTATGACCAATGTATTGGAAAAATCAATAAATACAGGCGCGGTATATGCAGTGCAAAAGGTAGGCAGGAAAGCATTTCGAAACTATTTAAAAAAGTTTGGTTTTGGGAGTTTGACGGGCATTGAGCTCTCAGGCGAAGCAACGGGCAATATTGACAATTTAGAAAGACGATCAGAAACATATTTAGCAACATCTTCGTTTGGTCATGGTATCTCAGTAACACCGCTCCAAATGGTTACTGCCGTAGGTGCAATAGCAAATTCAGGCAAATTAATGAAGCCATATATTATTGATAGCATTCGAGAGGACAGCAAAGAACGTAAAATAGTGCCGCAATTTGTCCGTCAGGTAATCTCTCCTTCTACCGCAGCTACGTTATCTGCGATGATGACCTCAGTATTGGAAAATGGCTATGGCAGACGAGCACGTGTTAATGGATATTTTGTTGCGGGAAAAACCGGGACCGCAGAGGTTCCAAAAAAAGGAGCAGGGTATACTGAGGATGTAATTCATTCATTTGTTGGGTTTGCGCCGGCACATGACCCTCGATTTGTTACCTTGGTAAAATTAGATAATCCGAAAGAGGGCCGATTTGCTGATTCAACTGCAGCCCCTACCTTTGGTAAAATAGCTGATTTTATTTTAAAATATTATAATATAGCACCAGACCGCGATCGACTTAACAACTAAACAATTAAACAACTTAACATATCAAACGCCTATCTCCCGTTTTAAGGATTGTTAAGTTGTTAAAGCGAAGCGTTTGTTAAATTGTTAAATTGAAATGGTAAAACTACTTCAAAAAGTACTTGCCTTTTTTTCAAAGAGGATATTAAAAAAATATAAGCCTCTTATTATTGGTATTACCGGAAGTGTGGGAAAATCTTCGACCAAAGAGGCAATTTATGTTGTTTTAAAGGATAGTATACATGTGCGGCGCAGTTTAAAAAACTATAATAATGAGATCGGGGTCCCGCTTACTATTTTAGGGGCGTTATCACCGGGAAAAAGTTTGGTTGGATGGCTGCATATTTTTTGGAATTGCTTAGGTATGATGATATTTCGTGATAAATCATATCCAAAAGCGTTGATACTTGAGATGGCAGCTGATAGAGTCGGAGATATAGAATATTTAACTACGCTTGCACCGCCTCAGCGAGCGGTCGTTACCGCCATAAGCCCTGCACATACAGAGTTTTTAGGCAATTTAGATAATGTAGCAAAAGAAAAACAAGCAATAGTTACGCATCTTCCTGCAGCAGGCTGGGCAGTTTTAAATGCTGATGATGAAAAAGTACTTGAGATGAGAAATAAAACATCAGCAAAAATAATAACATTTGGCATTTCAGAGGATGCAGATGTAAGAGCGGTTGAAATTAGTCTTGAACAGGAGCTTGTTGATAAACAGGCAATAGTTAAGGGATTGTATTTTAAGGTTACCCATGCGGGGAGTGTGGTGCCCGTGTTTTTACCCAACGTTATTGCGACTGCACAAATTTATGCAATTTTAGCAGGAGTTGCAACTGCAATTACGTTTGAAGTTAATCTTATTGAGATATCTGAAGCGCTCCAAGATTATAGGCCGCTCCATGGCCGCATGGTCCCGATAGAGGGAAAAGATAAGACGCTCATTATTGATGATACGTATAATTCTTCTCCCCAAGCTGCACTATCAGCGCTTGAGGCATTAGATGAGATAAACATCTATTCTGAAGCTCAGAAATTGGTCGTGTTAGGTGATATGCGAGAATTGGGATCTATATCAGAAGAAGAGCATTATGTCCTTGGTAAAAAAGTGGCAAAAATGGGATTTAATAGATTAATTACCGTAGGGGAGGAAGCAAAAGAGATAGCAAGAGGAGCGCGAAGATCTGGTATGAGTAAAGACGCAGTGGTAAGCTTTGATACTTTTGAAGGCGTATCCCAATTTTTAAAAAGCCATATCCGCGAGGGAGATGTTATTTTACTTAAAGGCTCTCAAGTAGTACGTATGGAGCACATTGTTAAGGGAATCATGGCTAAGCCTCGCAGGGCGAAAAAATTATTAACCAGACAAGGAGAAGAGTGGTTGTAAGAACCATGACTCGCTTCGCTCGTCAGAACCTTGAGGTGACATCTTTGATGTCATTGCGAGGGACGTAAGTCCCGAAGCAATCTCAAGCGCCGAAAGGGATTGCG
>JALLOP010000101.1 GCA_027718005.1 Patescibacteria group bacterium AH-259-L07
TTTTATTCAAAAGAGGTTAATCTTTTTCTCTTATTAATATGGCAAAACCACCTCTGTGAGTAAGGGCAACCAGTTGCCAACCAATTTCTCCAAGATGGTTAAGTATGTCTTCTCTTTTCTCTAAAGTTGTTGCTCCCCTTGTGTGAATGACAATTATTTTATACTCATACCTCTTCACGATGGTCCTCCTTTTGTTGAAAATTGTTTGTTGTCTGCGTTAACTCCATGTTAACACTAAATATAGTTTAGCACAAAAAATTTATTTTGTCAACACCACTTTTCCCCCAACCAGAAAAGCGAGGAATTACCTCGCCTTTTAGTCCAGACTCCTTGCTATAAAGGGACATTCGGACTTACTTTTTTTTGTTTTTTGTATATTTAAATTCTTTGGCTAACGCCCTTGCCCTATCTCTTACACCATGTAGCAACTCTTCAACCTTTTCCTCTCTGTTGACCTCTATATCTGCACCAGGCTTAAGCGGAACCACTACTAACAAGACAAGATAGAGAATAAGCCCTAAACCATCAAAGAAAAGCAAAAGAACAAAAACTATCCTAACAACTATTGGGTCAACAGAAAGATATTCACCAAGACCACCACATACACCTGCAATGATTCGATTCTTTCGTGAACGATAAAGTTTTTTAGAACCTTTTTTTTGTGCCATAAGATTTGTGATTAATTAATCTTAAAATATTTTTTATTTATTTTATTATACGAAATATTTAAGTTAAAATTTAATTTTATTATACCACAATAAAACCATTATCAAAAGTTCGAACTTCCGTTTAGGGTATCAAAATAATTGCTCTATTAAGCGATTATTTTGATGGCTCCCCCAGTGGAACGATGCCTGCCCCGTAGTGAACTTGTTCTACTATCGGGGTTCGAACCGCTCTTATAGACTTAAAGAATCAATTTGTGTTTGAAATCGTGGCTTTGTGGTAATCTATCAAAAACAGAAAGCGACACAAGATTGCTGTGTCGCTTAGATAGCGAAAGCGGAAGATAATATTAAAAACTTCCCCAGGAAGTCAACCGGTGAGGAGAGTCTGCAGCAGCTTTGCAAATGTCATCAAACTGACTATCATAGGGTATTTCTACCTCCCCTGCATGCAGCCAACCTTCTTCATCTAAACGGGTATAAACAAAAAGCTCAGCATTTTCAACACGATTAACTGTTATACTTTTTATTTTTTTTGAAATCCTCTCCTGGGCATCAAACCGTACGCTGGCAACCTCAAATCCTTTGAGAAATGCCTGCATTTCTTCAGCTGCCTCCCTTGGCGTTTTCGATGAATCAAACTCATGGTGTAATATTGAAACATTGCGATCCACTACCGAATCAGTTTGCCCTGCTCCAAGATTAAAAACGGTAACAGACTTTATTGTTGCTTGGAGTGTATATCTATTTTCGCCCTCTAAATCCAACAGCTCATCTCCTCTCAAAACCTTTAGTTCTTTCATTTTTTCTCCCTTTTTTTTGTTGTTAAGAACAATGAACATCTATATAATATCAAGTAAAAATATTCTGTCAATACCATTTTTCCCCAACCCAAAAAGCGAGGAGTTACCTCGCCCTTTAGTCAAAAACTCGGGGGCAGGGATTCGAACCCCGATTAAAAATTGGCTGGCTTGGCGGGATAGTCTACGAACTATTAAATGGGAAGAAATGTTTCCGTATCCGAGTGTATCGTTGCAACAGATTAATCAATTACTAGCTATTTTATAAAAAAGAAAACTGCGGAGTTGAACCCCGCAGCTTATGAGTCTACCACCAGACTCTTTTACTGCTTTCTCAAAAGTATAATGAGATCTGTCAGTGGGTGTCCGTTTTGGGCAAGTCTCCAAAGCGCATGCAATGCCACTGAAACCGACACTATAACTCCACCCAGACATACTAAAAAGTGTACCAAGGTAATCTCAGATTTAATAGCAGGAAGCAGCATCAACGCAAAAAGAGTAGCTACGCTTATCGAAACGAGAAGCTCCAGTGCATATTTCCTCATATCATCACTCCTTTCTTTTTTGTAAGAATTTTTGATGAATAACCCTGACCATTTCAGGGCTCACATTATAAGTGTGGCAGGTTTGAGATTTTTATCAACGTCACGTCACTTTTCCCCAACCCAAAAAGCGAGGATTTACCTCGCTCTTTAGTCAACTCCTCAAGCCGAACGATGCCTGCCCCGTAGTGAACTTGTTCTACTATCGGGGTTAGAGCCTATTTAGAGAATCAATTTGTGGTTAAAATTACTACTTTGTGGTAACAAAAAGCAAAAACGGCGTGGTGGGCACCGCGTCGTTTTTATTAACACTATTGATTTATGTAAGGAGCGGCGTTAAATCAAGATCTACGGGCACCGTGACAACTTTGACAGTTTCTCTATCACGAATCAAAATACCAAGATTTCGTCGTCCCAATCTACTTTGCTCTTCCAATATGTCCGACATAACTCGCACAAAAGCATTTAATCCCTCGTCTGCCTCATCTTCTGTAAGTCCCGGCATCTCTCTTATAAGTTTTTGTATAACCTCTTCTCGGGTAAAATGAAGGGCTTGTTTACTCATAATACCTCCTTTTTTGTTAAGATTAGTTGTTTAGGGTTTATATGAACCAAATATAATATAGCATAAACTAATGTTTCTGTCAACTTTCCCCCAACCCAAAAAGCGAGGATTTACCTCACTCTTTAGTTGACCCTTCACCTTTGGTCAAAGGTGAAGGGTCAAAGCTCCCCAAGCCGAACGTTGCTACTTTGTCCGCCGATTTCGTCTGGCCGTAGGCCGACTTTGTCGAGCCGAAGGCCGGAGCTTTCCCGGCCTTCGTAGCCGAAGTTACTTCGGCGGAGTAGGCAGCGGAGGAGAACCTGTTTGGTGGGGCTGAAGAATCAATTTATGTTTAAAATTGCGGCTTTGCGGTAGCCTGCCCTCCACTATTGCACACTATTTCTCTAAACAAGAAAAGCCCTTCCGATTCTCGGCAGGGCTTAGTATCTGATTATTACGGGAAGGGCCAAGGCCATACCCGTATTCTGTTATTGGGCATTTTTACCTCCTTGTAGTTAGTAAAAAGAACCATCACTTTCTTATACTGCCATGCCACTGAAATAGTGTCAATAGTAAGACTGTTGTGGATAAATTGAGGTATCACCTTGAACAGTCAAACGAAATATCATAACCCAAAAAGCAAGGAATTACCTCGCTCTTTAGTCAAAACTTGTCATTCCGTAGCCTTGGCGAAGGATGGCTCCCCAGGCCGAACGATGTTCGAACCGCTCTTATGGGGTTAAAGAATCAATTGGTGTTTAAAATTGCTCCTTCGTGGTAGTGATAGTAGTTTACCCCACCCTGCTGCACACTATTCTTCAATTTATTTAACAAATTCAACTTTCAAATCACGATTAAATGCCTGCGCAATTTTTTGCAGCATTTCAGTGGTAAAGTTTTGTTGACCAGACTCCATGCGGGCAACATTGCTTTGCTTTGTCCCTATCTTTTTGGCTAACTCTGCTTGAGACATCCGCATTTGTTTACGCAATTGTAAAATCTGGTGAGCAATCTCGAGCTGTTTACCATATTCATCATAATATTTTTTGAATGTTGGATCTTTCAACTCTTGAGCTAAATGTTTTTCAAAATTGGTGTACGTAATTTTTTTATTTTTACTTTGTTTTTTCATATGCAATGAAATCTTTATTTAGTTTAAAGTTTGGATACGAATATCACCCCTTTCAAACTTCAAGGTTCTTCCGAGCGGAGCGAGGAACGGTTCTTATAATCTTCAAAATTATTCAAAGCTCTTATAATCTCTTGTTTTGGTGTTTTCGCTGTTTTTTTAAGAAATGCGTGTAAGAGAATAATTCTTTTTTCCTCTACTAATACATAGAAAACACGATGTTTATTATGAGAAAAATCTACACGCAATTCTCGTAACCCTTTACGAACATACCGACTATATGGTTCATCAAGATATCCTTTGTAGTCGCGAAGAAGTTTGATATAAACGGCAACCTTTGCTTTTTCTTTTACTGATAATTTCTGAATATATTCGAAAACCGGGACTCTTCCATTTTGACTATTTCGGTAATAATATACGTTGTATTTTTCACTGTTATTATATATCATATATGATATATGTCAATAGTAAACCTGTGGATAAAATATACTGTAATTATAGCAAATTTTTCAC
>JALLOP010000102.1 GCA_027718005.1 Patescibacteria group bacterium AH-259-L07
ATGAGATTAGATAATCCTCATTATCAAAGGAGAGAAAATAAAATGAGAACGATTGTGTACAAAATATTTGTTGTTATTTTTACGCTCTTTATACTTGTTATTATTTCTGGTTGTACTGGAACAAAACAGTTTATAGATTTAGAACAGCAAATTACTGCACAACCTCCCCAATTAAGGGTATTGAGCTATAATATCCATTATGGTATAGGAACAGATGGAAAATTTGATGTGGGGCGAATCGCAAAGGTTATTAATACAGCTAATCCTGATATTGTGGCACTTCAGGAAGTAGAGCGAAAAAGAGTACGTACGCTCTGGGTTGATGAAGCAAAAAAATTAGCACGTCTTACTGGTCTTACGGCCGTATTTGAACCGAATATAACGTATTTTGGTGGAGGAGGATATGGTAATGCCATACTTTCTCGATTTCCTATTATCAGTCATGAAAATCATTTAATTCCTCATGTAAAAGGAAGCCAGCGTGGTATATTGCAGGCAGATCTTGCCATTCCTCAAGAGTATGGTTTTGGTGATAGTTTAGCGCTCCATTTCTTTAGTACCCATCTTGCAGCTGGAGGGGGTAATAGGCCAGAAAGAATAATATCTTCAAACTTTATTGAAGATCTTGTTCAGCCGCTGTTGGGGAGCCCAATGATTTTGGCAGGAGATTTTAATGATGAGCCTGATAGCCGTCCCATGTCTATTTTTAGAAATGTATGGGCAATTGCGGGCGATGGAGAAATACTTAAAACGCATCCGTCTCCGGATCCTCAGCGGCAAATAGATTATATTTTATTTCACCCCAAAGGTATGTGGAAGGCGATAGAAGTGCGCGTCATCGATGAAACAATTGCTTCAGATCATAGGCCAATATTAGTTGTTCTTGAATGGAGAGGAAATAAAAAAGATGATTCATAACGAGTCATCTTTTATTGTTTTTTAGAATATGCTATACTATTATAGCTATGAAACAATTTATAACCAAATTGACTAAGGATGCAGGGAAAATTTTATTACGCCATTTTCGTAAAGATAAATCTTTAGTAAAGCTGAGAAAATCAGTTAAAGGCATTACTACCAAATATGACATTATGGTTGATAAATTTATTATTCGTGAAATTACTAAAAAATATCCAACACACAATATCTTAACTGAAGAAACCGGCGCTATTGATAAGGGGTCAGAATATACCTGGATTGTTGATTCTTTGGATGGTACGACAAGTTACGCATATGGTAATCCACTTTTTTCTGTTTGTGTGGCTTTAATAAAGGGAGATGAATTAACTATAGGCACGGTGTATGCGCCTGCAATTGATGAGTTCTATATAGCCCAAAAAGGAAAAGGTGCATATTTTAACAATCAAAAGATTCACGTTTCTTA
Organism: Patescibacteria group bacterium AH-259-L07; assembly: GCA_027718005.1. Lineage (GTDB taxonomy): Bacteria > Patescibacteriota > Patescibacteriia > UBA2591 > UBA6264 > JALLOO01. The sequence goes on from JALLOP010000102.1 coordinate 1,385, forward strand.
TATAAAAGAGCTGAGAAAATCATATGTTTTCTTGTGCGATGGGGGAGAGACAAATCGAAAGCGAAGCGGAAAGATTGTTTTTGACCTGTATCATAAAGTTACTGATGCGCGTAAATTAGGTTCAGCCGGTCTTGAGACTGCATGGATTGCAGCGGGACGTGCTGATGCGTATGTGACCACCAAAATTAGGCCATGGGATGTAGCTCCTGGCGTACTTTTGGTTGAAGAAGCAGGCGGTAAGGTTACTGAGTTTAAGGGCAGATCATGGGATTGGAAAAAGAAACAAAGTGATTTAATTTTTTCTAATAAAAAACTACATAACGCAGTACAAAATATTGTTAAAGATTTGTAGCGATGCCTGAAACATTAGAAAAAAAATCAGAGGTAGAAAAAAAAGAGCATGGCCCTAAAATATCTATGCATATTTTTTATTCCTCGCACGGGACAGCAAAAGATTATGAAAATCTTAAAAAGGCATTTGAAAAGGCAGATATTTATGTTCCTGAAATACATGGATGGACACCTTCCGACCTTGATGATTTGAACAGGATTTCTCAAGGAGAGGCAATGCCAAGAAAGGCATCTCCAGGTGAGGATCCAGAATCTGATGTTGATGTATTTGAAGAACAAATGATATATAATTCAAAAAAGCCTATTATACTCGCAGATATTCCCCAATCTTTAGAGGCCACGGTTGAGCGCCAGAATATTGAAAAGTTGGATAATAAAGTTTATGAATCTTTTGTGGATGGGGAGTTTAGTGAATGCCTCAGGTTTGCGCGAGAATATGTTGTTACAAAAGCCAATGCAATACTGAAACGTGAGCAAGCAATTAAACAAAATTTAAAAAAACAGGTTCAACAATTTTTTAACAATAACCCTGAATATGCGAATAAAAAAGAAGTAAACATATTAATAGCGCTGGGGAGCGTTCATACAAAATTATATCATGATTTTAAAAAATCTAGGGAACAAATATCGCGAGAGTTTAGTGATATGCCTTATGTGTATGGTCTCTCGGAGGAAGCAACAAGAAGAGTTCTTTTTTCCAAAGAGGTAAAGGATGATCTTCTTGCCAAAGGTATTGCAGGGGTTTTTTTAGGAACATATTTATATAGATTATCTAACAATAGTCACAAAATAGACAAAGTTATCCACTTACTCTTGGACTCTCTAACACTAGAAGATATAGAGCAAATATCAAAAAATACTGCTCGGGCACGAATTGGTTTTTTAGGTAGGCGTTATATAGATAGAGTTTGTGAAGAACTTGCGTCATATGGTATTCCTATCCCGAAAGATGAACAGGAGATGGATGTTCTTTTAGAAAAAGGTAAAAAATAAAATACCATCTCATTTTTATAACAAGAGGATGAGATATGCCTTTTTTGTATTGACACCATTATTCCTATTATATCACTAGAAATTTTGGAACTGGAAGAGATTTTTTGTTCTATTTGTATAAAGAAGTCAGGTGAAAAATCCTGACTTCTTTATTTTCAAATGCTAAAAAATCCTTTAATCGGCTAACTGTGACCCATATACAGTGCGTAGGCGGTTGCGAACCAATTCCGCGTATGCTCGCGGAGTGAATGATGTGCCGCATCCTCTCCCCGTTGAACCCGCGTTCCAGCGGCCGCCAAAGTCAGGGAGTTGAAGTTTATTAATGCTTGCTCCCTCTGGCCAGCGTTGCCCGGCGCGGATCCGAACATACCAGCGGGTTGTTTCTTTGTAAGGAGAGGCATACACGATGATTCTCGCGCTGGGGTGCAGGGCGGGGAAGAATGCACCTTCAACGGATTGATTAGACTGTCCGAGGTATACGCCGTCTCCAATATCTTTGAAAGATACGGCCTTTGCGTGTTCTCTTTCTCTGCGTCGTTGATCCAGCAAGTTTTGGCTTTCAGCATTGAGCGCTGAACCGCGGAGAAGGCAATGGAGTTGTCCGGCGCTGTACTGTAGATCACGTTTATTTTCAAGCGCTTGTAAAAGATCAGCGATTTCATTTATAGCGCCTGTATGGTCGGCGGCAATGGCCGCCTCGCCAAACTGATCGTCGGGCGACAGCGCACCCGAAAGTATAAGGCTGGAGAGCGTGCTGTCGCAGTCGGTGTGATGGATTAGGATCGGTGTGTTGGTGACGAGCCCGTGCTCCTTTACGAAGGTAATGATAGCGTTGGTCGTTGAGAAAGCCCGTTCCATTTCTGAGTGGTCGGCGTGATGGTCAAGGTTTATTATGCCGTTCCGATGGAACCCTAGTAGCATGCCGTCACGACTTCGTAACTCGCTCCATTTTTCAACTGGTGGTGCATAATCATCACCATAGATTTGATAATCTAATGCATAGATAGAACCAGATGAAACCTGTTCTCGGAGCATCTCCACAGTGACCTTGGCAGTAAGGGGAATTAGAGAAATGTTTTCCGGGATTTGAATCTTTTCGTCCATCTTTATCATGTTTTATCGGCAAGGATCGACCATTTCCTTGCTTGATATTAACTTTTTTATCTCCATATTATATAGTATACACATTTTATAATCTTGCCAATAGCAGATAAAGTAGACAGCACTTTCAAATATTAAAATATAAACTTCGTGCAGAGGAAGGTGGGCGGTGGACAAAGCGTGTAAAATAGCTGCCTAAAGTTATCCACAACTAATTAGGATTACGTATTGACATTAT
>JALLOP010000103.1 GCA_027718005.1 Patescibacteria group bacterium AH-259-L07
GAAATTGAGAAAGACAAGCTTTCATATAATGAGTTAATCCGCATTTTAAAACAATGCGATATCAAACAATTTTTATATACCATAGAATTTTTTCCTGAAGAAGGCAGATATCATTTTGATGGTCATCGCGCGTGCGGTATTGTTTTTGAGCCAAAAACTACGATAAAACACAAAGGCATTTGTCCAAAATGTAGGAGGCCGCTTACTATAGGTGTTGAGTATCGAGTAGAAGAGCTCGCTGACAGAGAGGTGGGTTATGTGCCCAACAATAAGCCAGGGTATAAAAGGTTGATTGAGCTTGATAAAATTATTGCGCAAGCTATGGGGGTGAAGGGAAGAAAAACAAAAACAGTTTTAAATGTATATTGGGATATGATTAAGAAGCTTAAAAATGAATTATTTATTTTATTAGATGTTTCGCTTGCTGAGTTAAAAAATACTCACATTGATTCTCGCGTAATAGAGGGCATTCGCCGCGTACGAGAGGGCGACCTTTATATTAATCCTGGCTACGATGGGGTGTATGGAGAAATTCGGATTTTTAAGGATGCAGAAGTTGAGAAAAGGCCCGGAGCTACAAAAGTACCGCGCGGACAAAAATCATTATTCTAATCCCTCACCCTTTAGCGATAATGCTCGTTCTGTATTTTTAAACATATTTAAAAATTGAATATTATTTTAGAACAAAAACATGTATTATATAAACAAAATAACAAACTCGCATTTAAAAATGCATCACTAAAGGGTGAGGGATGAAAGAAGTATACCTTGATTATGCAGCAACCACGCCAGTTGACCCTCGTGTGGTAAAAACAATGACCCCGTATTTTCAGGAGTATTTTGGCAATCCATCTAATATTCATATATTTGGACAAAGAGCCAGGAAAGCATTAGATACGGCACGGGAACAAGTTGCACGCCTTATTCATTGTTCATCACAAGAGATTGTATTTACCAGCGGCGGCACTGAGTCAAATAATTTAGTGCTCAAAAGTATATTTTATGCAATGAATAAAACTCCTATTCATATCATTACTTCTTCTATTGAACATCATGCTATTTTAGAGCCATGCAAATTTTTACAAAAACAAGGAGCAGAAGTGACATATGTACCAGTAGATAAATATGGCATGGTTGACCCAGAAGAAATTAAAAAAGCCATACAAGATAATACTGTTTTAATATCAATTATGCATGCAAATAATGAGATTGGAACAATTCAGCCTATTAGTGATATTGCTGAAATTATTAAGACAGAAAGGGAAAAAAGAAAACAAAATAACAATATCCTTGTATCGGAATCTAAAAATTCCGATACAATAGGAAGGGGGTCGGGGAAACATAGTTTCCCCGTCGGGGTGACAGGAGCGAACGAAGCCCCTCACCCAGCGAACTGGGTGAGGGACGAAGTGAGCGACACCAGAGGGCGGAAGTCCTATGGAGAACATCGTTCGCGAGCATTAGCGAGCGACTATGTTCTGCCTTTATATTTTCATACTGATGCAGTACAAACCGTTGGACATATACCGGTTGATGTAAATAATCTTGGCGTTGATTTTTTAAGTCTGTCAGCCCATAAGCTGTATGGACCAAAAGGCGTTGGCGCTGTATATATTAGAGAGGGAGTAGATATTGTTCCATTAATCCACGGGAGTGGGCAGGAAAGAGGACACAGGAGTTCAACAGAAAATGTATCTGGGATTGTTGGCTTTGGTAGGGCATGTGAGATAGCAGAAAAAGAATATAAAAAAGAGGCCCGACAAACAGAAGACCTGCGCGATTATTTTGTTAATGCGCTTCGTAAAAACATTAAAAATATTAGTGTTAATGGACATGCTCAAAAACGATTGCCTAACAATATCAATATTACGATTGAGGGCATAGAGTCAGAAGTATTGTTGATAGCGCTTGATCAAGTTGGTATTGCATGTTCAACTGGATCTGCGTGTACTCCTACGTCTATTGATCCTTCGCATGTATTACTCGCTATTGGTTTGAGTAAAGTTGAAGCACTTTCATCAATACGATTTAGTTTAGGCAGATGGAGCAAAAAAAAGCATATTGATTATACGATTCACCGATTAATACCTATTGTTAAAAGATTAAGAGGGACATAGGCATGTTGCTTAATCTTTATAAGAGATAAATATGCCCAGAAAGAATAAGCAAAGCTTGAAATTTTCGTTCGGGCGCAAAAGAAAAATACCTTTTTCTTTTGACCCTCACTTCAATTATAGTCAAAAAACAGTAGCCGTAGGGTTATCTGGTGGGGTTGACTCCTCAGTTGCTGCGGCGTTGTTAAAAAAACAAGGATATAGAGTGACCGGTGTTCATATTAAAATTTGGTCAGATCCTGAAATTCCGTGTACATTACGAGACGACAGATATGATGCTATGCGTGTTGCAACCAAATTAGGCATTCCCCTTCGAACATGGGATTTTACTAAAGAATACAAAAAGGCAGTTGTTAATTATATGATAGATGAGTATAAGAATTATCGCACGCCCAATCCTGATGTGATGTGCAACAGACATATTAAATTTGGCTTGTTTTTAAAAAAAGCGATTAAATATGGATTTGATTATATCGCAACAGGACACCATGCTCGCCTTCGGCGAGAATTTCTAATTCCTAAATCCAAATTTCTAAACAAATCTAAAATCTCAAATTCCAAATTCCAAATAATAAAATTATTAAAAGGAAAGGATACAAATAAAGATCAGAGTTACTTTCTTTGGATACTAGACCAAAATCAGTTGAGGCATACTTTGTTTCCCATAGGAGTATATACAAAAAAAGCGCGTGCGGAAATTGGCTAAAAACTTTCATTTGCCAACCGCAGAAAAAAAAGACTCTCAAGGCATTTGTTTTATAGGAGAGATTGATATAGAAAAGTTTTTAAAAAAATATATTCCTGAGAAACCAGGAAAGGTTGTAACAACAAGTGGTAAGATCGTTGGGAATCACGATGGTTTATACTACTATACCATTGGTCAGCGTCATGGTATTGGGATTGGCGGTGGCACACCATACTATGTTGTTAAAAAAGATATAAAGACAAATACCTTAGTTGTTGCAGAAGGGTCAGATGACCACGCGCTTTTTGCCAAAGAACTGACGGCCACTGATATATATTGGATTGCGAATAAATTACCAGATTTTCCTTTGCAGTGCGAGGCGCGCATCCGCTATCGTCAGCCATTAGAAAAGTGTCAGGTTAAATTAAATAAGAAAGATTCTAAAAAACTCAGCGTTATTTTTGACAAACCACAAAAAGCCGTGGCTTCAGGCCAATCTATTGTGTTCTACGACGGCGATGAAGTTCTCGGTGGTGGTGTAATTGAGTAGAGATCTAGATACAAAAATCGGGAGCTCAACTCCCGACTTTTTATTACTCGTTACTCATTACTGGTTACGGGTTATGCGTTTAAAATTTTCATTGCCTTGAGTCCTACTTGAATAACTCGATCAACCGAGCTAGTATATTCTTCAGGCGAAACCGTTTCTCTGGTATTTCGATTTGCTAACACTGCACAAATAGTCCCAACATTATATCCTAAAAGTTCTCCGAATAGCCGAAACATTATACTGGATTCCATTTCATTATTAACAACCCTTAGTCCATTAATATCAATGCTTTCTAAGATTTCTTGAAGATCAGGAATAAGAATATTGTTTAATCGACCAATTTTTCTGCCTTGAGGTCCGTAAAATCCAGGAGCAGATGAAGTAATACCAGTATAAAATCCTCTGCCTTTGTTTTGTTCTAATCCAATATTTTTAGCTCCTGCAATTAAAGCATTAACTACCTTTGGCGTTGCTTCAGATACATATGGATGAATTTTTTTTATATCAGTTTCTCTCAATCTTTTCCGGATTTTTTTAACAATCGAATCCGATGATTTAAATGGATAAAAATGGCCAAGATTGTCTAAGC
>JALLOP010000104.1 GCA_027718005.1 Patescibacteria group bacterium AH-259-L07
TGGGCGAAGTGAACAACAAGCCTTGCTTATAATTCTTGAAGATGGGGAGTATATGGGAATGATGAAGGAAAAGTTGTTAGAGGTTAAACGGCTTTATAGAAATTTAAAGCTATCTCCGAATTATGGACATTGTTAGAACCTTTTTAGAGGAATTAATTTAGCATCAAGTTATCCACAGCTCCAAAGTTGACAAAAAAAACAAACAATATATAATTACTATGAAGGAACGTGTCCCAGGTGTGGGCGCCCGTTTCTTTTTTTATAGCTAACACATTTTCTTTAAAAACTTTATTTTAATAGCTTTCTTTAACTCCGTATTCTTTTTGGTAAAAGCATCTTTTATAGCACCGCTTACAAGGTCTGATAATTGCATTACATTTACATATTGAGAATCAACATGGGTGATATGGCTTACCCTTTGTATTGTTTTGGTATTTACCTTACTTTTCAAATAATTATTAAAGCTTTCAAAGTTCCTGTCCAACATTCTTCTATCCGCCCTATCTATTATAACTTCAACATTGGTAAGTTTAGATTTCACAACTGCGAATAAAACAAGTTTCGCTAAGTTATATTCATCAAAAACATTGTGAAGCTTACGATTGCCATCAACAGCAAACGTGCCTCTATAGGTCTTTTTATTTATCAAACGATAATAAATCTCAATTTCTAACTCATTTATTATTCTCAAGAGAGATTTATATAAAGGCAAAGAAACATCAGTGCTTTTTATCTCTTTTTCATAACCAAATTTTTTCTTTGTTTCTAATATTTTATTCTCTACTAAAAACATTTTTTCAGAATCAATACACACGGCTGATAGTATATAAAATAAGCTGGCCCCTGTGGGAATTTTATTGCCCTTGCTGTCTTTTCTATAGGGCTTTCCGGGATCACCCGCCTCATCTACGAAAATAAAATGAGAGTTACTCCTCATAAATTATTTGTTTAATCTGCTCTAATTATAAGAACCTGCTCGCTTCGCTCGCAGAACCTTGAAGTTTGTAAAGAGTGAGATTTGTATCCAAACTTTAAGAACCTGACTCCGTCAGAACCTTGAAATTTAAGAAGTTTACTATTCTTACTGCTAAATTATAGCAGATTTTTATATTCTCTCTACCCAAAGAGTGAGGTTTTATCTCACCTTTTAGTTCACCCAGTTAGAGGTCCGAATCATTTGATTCGGCAGAAACCAGGGGTTTCTTACCTCTAACTGGGTTAAAACTCCCCAAGTCGAACGATGTTCGAACCACTCTTATGGGTCTAAAGAATCAATTTGTGTTTGAAATTGCTGTTGGCTGATAAAAACAAAAGAAGCGGACGAAATTATTGCACCGCTTCTTCCTGTTTTAATGGTTTTGTAAGAACACTATCTGCAAATCCGTACTTTACTGCCTCCGCAGCTGAAAGCCACCTTCCTTTTACCAGGTCTTTTAGTATCCTCTTTTGGGATTGACCTGTTACTTTTGCCAGCCGTTCTGCATTTAAATGATTAGAAGCATCCATCCACAAAGGTCTCTCCTCAGGTGTATCAAATATTGAATCTGTATCAGGGTTAGGCCCTCTTACAAAACGGGCCTGATGAATCATGACATAGGAACCTTCATAAACAAACCGCCTCCCTTTTGTTCCGCTCGCAAGAATTAAGGCAGCACCAGAATACGCCATGCAACTTCTGACTTCAACTGGCTTAGTGCAATTACTTATGTCATCCGAAAGGTTCCAACTCACGACCTCGCCTCCTCCATTTGAATAGAGGAAGAGAATAATTTCGTTTATCGTAGAATCACTTTCGAGTCGTTTTAATTCTGACCGAACCCGCCGTTTTAGCTTGTCTGTAAGACTTCCTTTCAACACGATTGCATTTTCTGGCAAAGATACATGCGAAGCAATTTCAGCAGCTCCTTGAAAGGCCTGCTTTACAAAAGTAGGATCCTTATCACCGTAGAGTGGTTTATATAAATATTCGGGATTCACTTCAAGGAGTGAACAAGCACCGATAAACAGCCCTATCAAAATCAATCCGCTCAAGGTTAGATTTCTTTTCATTGTGCCCTCCTTTGTTAAAGGTTGTTTGATTTACATTAAGATCCTTTTATCTTAATTATTTATAGTATTACACAAAAAATTATTTTTGTCAACCTCACTTTTCCCACCTCACTTTTCCCAACCCAAAAAGCAAGGACCTGCCTCGCCCTTTTGGTAAAACTTGCCATTCTGAAGCCTTGGCGAAAGATGGCTCCCCCAGTGGAACGATGTTCGAACCGCTCTTATGAGTCTACAGAATCAATTTGTGTTTAACATTGCGGTTTTGTGATGTTAAAATCAAAAAAGTCCCTCGATCGAAGCCGAGGGACTTGCTATGGGGGTAAAAATCTGCCTAATCTATACCTATGACCGTTGCCCGATAGACCTCTCTTAACCAAAACCATTCGCTACCGGAACCCTTTTGACGATGAGCTACAGTATTATCTGAAACTATATAATCGATTTCAAGGCGGACTACTCCTTCTTTATTTTCAGGCCACGGGAATATGCGAAAGATATACGAAGCCGTTACATTCTTACCTCTCGTATCCGAAGGATGGTCATTGACCCGAATATAGTGATAGTCCACCTCCCCATCTTCCAACGAATCTACATCTATCTCAATCACATCCCCTACCTTAAAGAGGGGCGTGGGCGAGAACGTAACATGCCACTGGGTAGGCAAGAAGTTCGGAAAGGCAACCTCGCGTTCCATAATTTTTTCGCCCTCCACCAAAGTAATGGCTGCTGGCGAAGTAAAGGTAAAGCTTGGACCAGCATGTCGATATGCGGCCAGTCCACCTGCAAGGACTATAGCACCTATAATCAGCATCTTTGTAATGGTCTGCATTTTGTTCTCCTCCTCTTTTTTGGAGCGATATTTTTATGAAAGAACCTCTCTTTCACTTTCATTATCCATTTTAACACAAAAACTTGATTCTGTCAACCCCACCTTTCCCCAACCCAAAAAGCGAGGGATTGCCTCGCTCTTGAGTCAAAAACTCCCCAAGTCGAACGATGTTCGAACCGCTCTTATGGGGCTAAAGAGTCAATTCAGCTTTAAAATTACTGTCTCATGGTGATTTTTTCCGGCCCCAATCACGATTTAATATTTTAGCCTTCTCTTTTTCTGAAAAATCGACCCCAGAATCTTCAATATCTTTTAAAAGTTGTTCATCTGGATAGATATCTTTTCCCCCTCTCCATGCTGGTCCATAAATACTTGCCGTCATAATTTTTTTTCTTTCTTCCTCTGTAAGAGAGATTCCCTTTTCCTCAATTAGCTGACTTAACAATAATGGACTATAATCTTCAGCAATGGCCATTAAATCATCTTTGGTTTTTACGTCTTGAGGCTCTATTTGTTTTTCGGGTTCCTCGGAACCCATTTTGAGTTTTTCTAACATAATTTTGCTCCTTAAAAATTATAATTTGTTAGTTATGATGACCTTGCCAAAATAAATTATTAAAAATATCAAAAAAATACAAATTTTTGGTTTTCATTATGGCAGATAATTATGTGTTAACTAAATACATCTTAACACATTTTTACATTCTTGTCAATACCATGTTAAAGATGAGTACATAGGTAACACCAACCCAAAAAGCGAGGAGCTACCTCACTCTTTAATAAAAAACTCCGGGGGGCGGGATCGAACCGCCGACACGCTGGTTACACCTAATCCCAATATTACTATTAGGGATGGACTATATCTTTGCCATAATCCGATCGTCATCGGATCTTAGGCATCTCGGTATCTAGTCTCTACGGAGCCCCTGATAAGTATCAGGGTTCCCACGGTATTACCCTTTTAACATATTGTCAAAACTAGGGCTTCACCGTTATCCCGAGATGTTCATTCCAAAATTTCTTTTGGAAGCTGCGTTATTTCACAGCCA
>JALLOP010000105.1 GCA_027718005.1 Patescibacteria group bacterium AH-259-L07
CCACTTTGTCAGCTGGTCCAACTCTTGTCTCTTCAATTATCTTTCCGCCTTCTGCCTTTACATAACCCTGATCAATGGCGATGCGATGAGCTTGTTTGCCAGCCCATTCCTCAACACTTAAACCGCTGTCCGGATCATAACCAAAAGATTTTGCTGTATTCAAGGCTTCTTCTGGACTAGCTCCTGGACCGCCTGTGAGTTGTCTTATTAAAGAATGTTCTATGCCTTCGCCCTTACCAACAGTAGCCATAGCCAGCTCTATTTGCTCTGGACTAATCTCAGGAACTGCTTCTGGAGGAACTGCTTCTGGTTCTATTGGCTCCACTGGTTCTAGCGTCTCCGTCAGAGGAGGCTCTACGTCTCCCTCTACTCGCGTCACTCCAGCAACACCGGCCTCTTCAACGCCGGCCTCTGATCCTATGTCAAACAAATGCCACATCCTTTCAGCATTATCAACAAAATTATCTTTAATCTGTCCTCCAAGACCAACTACTCCGCCCTGCTCAAAGGCATCTAAGAGTTTATTTGTAGCTGTCTCAACAGAACCAGTAAGTCCTTCGTTTAAAATCTCGCTAGCAGCTACTCCACCAATACCTACAATTCTTAAGACCTTACCAAACGCCTGCACAAATTCTGCTCCTTTATGCTTACTCTCTGGAGTTTTTCCTTTAAAAACTAACGCTCGGCCCGTTTCGGTTGCGGCATTTACTGTCATATCTTTGAAAACATATTCTATTTTTGATTTGCCTTTAAGTTCTTCTGCTCTGCCCGAAAGCTCTGCTTTAGAAAACTGAATACTGGCTTCTTGAGCCCTTTCTACGCCAGCCATACCTGCATACATAAACCCTCGCAACCCCATCATTCCTGTGCCAGTCAATAATGTATTTAGAAAATCTCTCACGAGCTTGGTGCCTCTTATTTTGGTTTTCAAATAAGTGCCTAAAACTTTATTCGTTTTTTTATCTCTTTCATCCTTTATATCCCCCCATTCTTTACTCCGCCCAGAAACAATGCTCCCTAATGTCTTTTTGAATTCTTTTTTTTCTGCTTCAGGCAAAGATTTGGCATTTTTTAATCGTTCCTTAACATCTGCAACCGCATCTTTAAGCTCTTTATTTTCAGCTGCTAGTTCCTCTTTTTCCCTTTTTTTAGTTTCACCTGTTCTTCTTCGTCTGCGCTCCTGCCACTGCACTGCTATCTCGTTAAGCACTGCCTCTATCTCTTTCCTTTCCTCTTTAGTTTCGCCGCGTTGTTTAAAGTAATTATAAATATCGCCTTTTTTGCGCAAAACTCCGGCTAAATCAGTAATAAACTTAAAGCCAAAAATAGTGCTCGCCGTATCGTACGCGGCCTTAGAAATCATTTTTTGAGATTCTTTAGAACTACGCATTCTTCTGCCAGTCTCCTTTGCTTTTTCCCAAAAAACTTTTGGCTTTTCCCAAAAACTAATTTTTTGTTTCGTTTCTTTGCCAAGCCCATGAGCTTGTTTTGCCACTTTCCCAACTTCTTCTTTTGCTTCGCCAGGAGCTCTTTCGCCGGCATCTTCAACCTCTTTCACGTTGCGATCCACAGCGTGGTCTGCTTTGGCAGCCTCTTGTTCCACTTTCTCTTCAGTTATCTCTTCCCCCTCAGCTCCTTTAATCTCTTTCTCTCTTTTCTCGCCCTCTTGAGATGAAGGCTGAGGTTGTTGTTCTGGCGTTTTCTTTGTCATAGATTTAAAAATTAAAATTTACTTTAACTTATTTAAAACCTTTTGTATTTTTTGTTGATCTATTTGTTGTAATTTTTCATTGATAATTGTATTTTGTAATTCTTTCAGGCGCTCTATTTCCTGGCTAAATTGACGATAGGCTTCTCGAATCTTGTTGATTCTAAAACGGAGCATTGCTTCTCGAGCTAAATTTTTTATAGATTTCTGGGCCATTTTTTCAACTTAACTTACCTGGCTGGATAAGTCTTTAATTTTTTTTATCGTTTTTGTATTAAGTCCTCCGACTTTTTTATCATATTCAGTTTTAATCTTCTCTAGATCACTTCTTAGCTCTTCATCTATGCCTTTTGTCTGCTGATCTGTATATTTACTCTCTAAAATATTACCAAGTCGTTCAATTTGTTCTAAAGACATGTTAGGCAACAGTGTTAACCATGCCTCCTTCTCTATATCAGAAATATTTAAAGCAGCAATTAAAAATCCTAATTTTTTTCCCTGAGATTTAACTGCCTCCTTGATTTCTTCTGATGTTAATTCAATTTTTTTAGCCATAATTTCCTCAATTAAATTTCTTAATTGATTCGTACTAATATTATAGCACAAAATTACTTTTCTGTCAATGTGGATGTGGATGTAGATGTGGATATCTGAGGTCTTTTCTCGCTGATAACTAAATACGATTCGCCGCCTTGCATTATTTCAACACCTAAAAAACTTGTTCAAAAACAAACATTGTGTATAATAATTATATCATCCTCAAATAATAAAGAAAGAAAAAAAAATTTAATGAGCAATTCCATGTGTCTATATTTATGTTGCTTTTGTGGATAACAATTTTTGTTGTTTCAGTCGCGGTTCTGGTAAAGGGCGCGGACTGGCTGTTGGGGAGCGCTGAGAAAATCGGCCTTTCCATTGGATTGTCTCCTTTTATTGTTGGTGTAGTTATTGTCGGACTTGGCACGTCTTTTCCTGAAATCATTTCCTCTTTTGCCGCAATGCTTAAAGACGTCACAGAAATCGTCCCGGCCAATGCAATTGGTTCAAATATAGCTAATATTCTTTTGATTGTAGGGCTTTCGGCTGTAATTGGCGGCAGATTAACAGTGTCAAAAAACCTGATTGATCTTGATCTGCCGTTATTAGCAGTTTCTACCGCGCTTTTTTTAGGTATTGCATGGGACAGACAAATAGTAATTGGCGAATCAATACTTTTGCTTTTTCTTTTTGTTATTTATCTTATTTATACAATTCTTTATAACCTTGAATTACGAAATAGCTAAAAACTTCAAAGTGGTGTAAAATAATACAGTAATAAACCACACTAATTACACCACTATGAAGACGGTAATTCAAGTATACCACAATTTAGTGCAGGTTGTAAAGTTTTTCTACAAACAATTAAAACTTGATACGTTTGAAAAAACCAAAGGTCGAAAATTAGCCATCTCAATAATTAACACAATATCTCTAGCGCTCTTTAAACAGGTGCATAATATTGCCACTAAGAAATCGATCTACAAGATATTTAGACCCCCATGCTCGTACAAAACATTGGTCGTGAACATGAATCGTTTTGCCCCTCTGGCGTTATTGGTTCTCGTGACCATCTTGAAAATTAATAGAACCAATCAACACCTGGTCAAACATACTGACTCCACTGATATCCCGGTATGCTCCAATAGAAAAGCTAAATATCACCAGACAATGAAAGGGCTGGCTACGTGGGGACATACAGGAAAAGGTTCATTTTTTGGCTTAAAAATGCACATTACCACTGATTTAAACAGAAAACTATTAGCAGTTAAATTTACTTCTGGCAACGGTGATGATAGGGAAGTTTTTCTGGAATTAAACAAGGACTTGCTTGGTTTATTCATTGCTGATGCAGGATATATCTCTCAAACCTTGCACGATGATTTCTGCATTGAGGGTATGAGACTCCTCCTGGTAAAACCACGAAAGAATATGAAAAAGATCATGACTCAATTCCAAGGGTTTCTGTACAACACCCGAATGTTAATCGAGCTCAACTTTAGAAGCTTGAAACTGTTTTATGGCATGGTAACGAGTTTACCGCGATCAGTAGACGGATATTTGGCTCATTATATCTACGCGCTACTGGCG
>JALLOP010000107.1 GCA_027718005.1 Patescibacteria group bacterium AH-259-L07
CAGTGAGTCCACTGTTAAACGTTTTATTTCCGAAGATAAGCCCCCATACATTTATCTTAAGCCAGAAAATCCAAAATATGAACTTATTCCTTTTACCAACGAAATGGAATTGACTGGTAAAGTAATTTCCATATTAAAAAATAATTATTGGAGTTCAATTAAATAACAATAATATGCCAAAAAAACAAGATATAATAAAACTATTTGAAAAAATCGAGATTGATCCGTCTTGGGCTTTTGCTGATAAAACAAGGAAAGATACTGCTTACATTACGCATGGTTATCATCGCTACCCTGCAAAATTTATTCCTCAAATAGTTTCTCGATTAGCCACAAAATACACGAAAGAGGGCGATTTAGTGGTTGATCCTTTTGGCGGGTGTGGGACAACTTTGGTTGAGTCAAAAGTCATGGGAAGACCCTCTGTCGGAGTAGACATAAACCCTGCTGCGGTTTTAATGACCAAAGCAAAGAAGACTCCAATTGAACCCGCTAAAATTGAAGAGCAATTTTTGAAGTTAAAAGACAAGATAAATTCTTTTGATAAAGATACAAAAGTTAAAACGCCCAGCCACGAGAGGATTGATTATTGGTTTGAGCCGGAAGCAAAAAGGAAACTTGCTTTTCTCTTTTCTAAAGTTTCAAAAATAAAAGATCAGGATGTGCGAGATTTTTTCTATTGCGGTTTTTCAAATATTCTTAAAAATTGTTCAATCTGGCTCCAAAAAAGCAACAAACCAACAAGAGACTTTAAGAAAAAACCAGCAGATCCATTTGTCGCATTTTCGCGACAAGTCAAAGCAATGTTACGAGGAAATGCAGATTTTTTTAATCTGTTGCAAGAGAAAAAATGTTTAAAAACTCCTTGCAACGTTTATTGCACCGACGCCAGAAAGATACCTGCAAAATCTAATTCTGTTAGTTTAATTGTTACATCACCGCCCTATGTTACCTCTTACGAATATGCTGATTTACACCAGCTTACTGCTCTTTGGTTTGAATATACAAAAGATTTAAGCGATTTTAGAAAAAGATTTATCGGCACTGCGTATCACAATAAAAAAGAACTTGTCTTGAATAGTAAAATCGCGGAGAATATAAAAGAGGCGTTACTAAAAAAACATAAAAAAACAGCAGAGGAAGTCGCAACATATTTCAGCGAAATGAATCAAGTTTTTGAAGAAATGAAACGAATGTTAAAAAATGGCGCGCGAACGTGCATAGTAATCGGCGATACAAGTTTAAAAGGGGTAGAAATTTTAAATGCAGAGGTATTTGTTGAGCAATTACAAAATCTTGGGTTTAAAGTTGATGATATTATAAAGCGAGAAATTCCCTCAAAAAATTTACCCTCAACAAGGGATAAAATAACAGGTCGTTTTGCAAAAGCAACGGACAAGAAAAAAGTTCTTGCTTATCCGACAGAATATATTTTAATTATGCAAAAAATATGACCATAAAAGATTTAATCAAAATTTACGAAACTAAAAAAGAGAAATATGGCGTGCAAGCGTATAGGCATATTTCAAATGTGCTCAAAGAAGCTAAAGAGCAGCATAAAAAAGATTTTACAGGAAACGACCATGAACAATCATGGCGAGCTTTCAAAGGAAAAAATCTTGAGAAATTGATTGAGTATATTATCACGGACGAAGTCCGGGACTTGGGCTTGGAAGTTATAAATGGGAACACATTAGAAAGAACTAGTGGCGCAAATTTATCCAAAGAGTTGAGTTTGGTTAAAAGAAATCTTTTGATTGATTATGGCGAGTTTGGCTCTCACCTTCCTGATGTTGATATTATCATCTACAATCCAGAAACAAGCAAAATCGTCGCCGTGCTTTCAAGTAAGGTTACTTTGCGCGAAAGAATCGCACAAACAGGATATTGGAAAATAAAATTGGCTTCTGACGAAGCAACAAAACATATTCAGGTTTATTTTGTTACGCCGGACGAGGATGGAACACTAACAATAAAAAATCCTGCCAAAAAAGGACGGGCTATTGTAGAAATAGACATGGACGGAAGTTATGTTTTAAGCGAAACAGATATTGAAGAAAGTAACAAAGTAAAAATGTTTGATAAATTTATTGATGATTTAAGAAAATTATTGCAGTAAAAATATGAAATTCAAATCATTGAAATTACATGATTGGAAACAATTTGGTGACGTAAATATTAATTTTCACCCAAATTTAACAATTTTAACGGGGGCTAATGCTAGCGGCAAAACGACAATTTTAAATTTACTCGCACAACATTTTGGATGGAATTTCCAAGAACTTTCTACGCCCGCAAAAGACAAAAAATCAGGCATTTTCAGGTTTTTTACTAGATTTTTTAAAAAATCTACCGAAAGCAATGATTTCAAAATAGGAGAGTTAACATATGATGATAATTCTGCCGCTTCTCTGGAAGTACCTGATTTAGATTCGCCTCAATATTCTATTCAAATAAAAAATAGACAACCCTTGGCAGGACTAAATATTCCATCGCCCCGCCCTATATTTACCTATCAACCCGTCTCTCAGCTATCAATCAAAAAAAGGAAAAAGCAAGAAGCTTTTAGTCTTGTTTCTAATAGCATAAAGGAAAAGGTTTTGGGTGGCGGTGGAGGACATCCAAGCAGTTATTACATTAAAGAAACACTTATAACATGGGCTATTTTTGGCCATGGTAATAAAGCTATTGAAGCTGACGAAGAACAAGTAGAATATTACAATGGATTTCAGGAAATTCTGAGGAAAATTTTACCCAAATCGTTAGGATTTAAAGAATTCTCCATAAGAAACGCGGAAGTTGTTTTAATTACTGATTCAGGAGATTTTATGTTGGATGCTGTCTCGGGCGGTATAGGGGCACTGATAGAGTTGGCATGGCAAATTTATATGTTTTCGACAAAGGAGGTAAGTGAGTTTGTTGTGTTAATTGACGAAGTTGAGAATCACTTACATGCAACAATGCAAAGAGCTATATTGCCTGATTTTTTGATCGCTTTCCCAAATGTTCAATTTATAGTTTCTACACATAATCCTTTAATTGTTGGGTCTGTAAAAGACTCAAATGTTTATGTGCTCAAATATAACAAAAACAATAAAGTAGATAGTCTTAGTTTAGATTTAGTGAACAAAGCTAAAACCGCCAGCGAAATATTGCGAGAAGTTCTTGGCGTGCCATTTAGTATGCCGATTTGGGTAGAAGATAAGCTAAACGAAATAACTGGAAAGTACTCATCTGCTGAAATAAATGAAGCTAATTTTAATGCTATGCGCGGTGAACTTGCGGAAATGGGACTTGAGAGTCTTGTACCACAAACCATATCTGAAATTTTAGATAAAAATAAAAAACATGATCAAGATTGATAAACAACAATGTCCTAACCCTACTGCTTTACAAAGCAATTATAAACATCCAGATATTAAAAGGGCAGTTAAAGAAGATAGCTTTGAAAAATGTATCTATTGTGAAAGCAAAATTTCCCATGTTTATTTTGGCGATATTGAGCATATAAAACCAAAGTCAAAGTTTCCAGAACTTGAGTTTGATTGGGATAATTTAGGATATGTTTGTGCAAAGTGTAATAATGCGAAAGGAGATAAATGGGATGATCAATACCCTTTTATCAATCCTTATGCCGAAGACCCTGTTGATTTTTTATGCGCGGTAGGACATTTCATCTATCATTTGGCAGGAAATAGAA
>JALLOP010000106.1 GCA_027718005.1 Patescibacteria group bacterium AH-259-L07
ACTCGTTGAGGCTATTTTTTTATTTTGACGGTGGAGAGATATTCTTCAACTAATTCAGATGGTGTATACTTTTTTACCTTGCCCTGCTGCCGTTCTCTTGTAAGAAGTGATCCTTGCCCAGTTAAAAACGAAGTATCAACATAACAATATGAGCAAAGCATGTTACAGCCAATTACATCTATAGTGGTACAGCCTCCATATGATCTTCCGAGCCGTAATCTTCGTACAAGACGCTTATTAGTTTGGCTATCATAGACGCGCGGCAAGACTTTTTCTGTTTGTGCTATCGGATCTAATCCCTTAACTTTCATGCTATTCTCCTTGTTTAGGGTAACGAACTATATTAATTTTAGCTTAAATTCAAAAAATGTCAAGGGTCTTTGTGTCAAGGGTCTTTGTTGGGGATATGTGCATTTGACAGGTAAAATTTATTACTGTACTATATAAATAGATATTTTGTTCTTTCACAAGGAGAAGAGTCATGAAATTTATCAGTATGGTCATAATTCTTATTGCTTGTTTTAGTGTTGTTTTTGCACAAGATGATGTTGCAGTGTCTAATCAATTGATCAAAATTCATGTAAGGGCCCGAATTTTAGAGTTTTTTGAAAATGATAGTTTGGTGTTTGCATTTCCAATTCGGGTAGGAAAGATGGATAGGCCAACGCCTCTCGGAACCGCATACGTCTATATTAAGCGAAATCCGCCAATATTTCACTATATTGATCCTGAGTCAGGGGAGCGAAAGATTCTTTATGAGGCAGAATGCGGTGATGGTATAAAAAAAATTAACTATAAAAACATGAGAGCGCTTGGGCTGCGATATGAAAAAGCGATTATTGATCCTAAAATTGCGCGAGAACTAAATCTTGGTAAACATCCCCAACGCTATAGTATTCATTCAACAACATGCAGCGAAACGGTTGGATTAGCCATTTCGAACGGTTGTATTGGGATGACAATTCCTGACATGCTCGAACTTTATCCTCGTGTTAACGAAGGAACACCAGTAGTTATTACAAATGATTCAACACTAGTTTATTGGCAGCGCGGTGAGTATAAAAAGGCGTATGAAAAGCTATTTGATGACTTAGAAAAGGAGGGGTATACACGAGAAGAATTAGAAAATATTTTTTCAGACTCCCGGATTAAGTTTTATGAACATATATATAAAAGACGCTCAGAAGAAGAAAAAAAGAAAATCAGAGAACTGCAGAAAAAACACAAGGAACAGTTAGAAAAAGAATTAGAAGAAGAGGTCCAACCAGTACCATCCCAGCGTTATTTTAAAGAGTCATTAGTCCAGAAAGGGAAAGAATTTTTAGCAGAACATGATAGTTTGCTGATAAGTGTTGAAGAAATTTATGGCGTAGATAAAGAAATTATTGTATCTCTTTTTCAAAAGGAAAGTAACTTTGGCAAAAAAACTGATTATGGTTTTAGGATTTTAAATGTATATAATACGTATTTTCTGTTTCATCCGAAAAGATCGTATCGGTCATGGGGGCGAAAAGAGCTAATATCATATTTAATTATTTGCAAACAAAATAATTGGCAGCCGTTTGAAAAATATGGATCGTCTGCAGGTGCATTTGGTATTCCTCAATTTATCCCCTCAAGCTATCTTTCATATGCGGTTGATGGTGATGGTGATGGCATTATTGATTTATGGAATATGGTTGATGCTGCTCATAGTACCGCAAATTATTTAAAAAAACATGGATGGGTAAACGGGCGCTGGAACAGAAAAAATAGTACTGCGCTATGGAAATATAATCGGGACTGGACCTATGTGTGGATGCGGGCACATTATGCAAAAGCGATTGGATGGAAGCCACAAGAACCTTAAAAAGACCTGACTTTAATAAAAGAAGAGCAGGTCTTTTACTTTTTATAAAAATAAGTTATACTTTAATCATTAAAACATTAAAACATGAGAACATGAGAACATAACAGTTAAAGAGGATTTTATTCCAAAATTTATTGTTTTAATGTTCCAATGTTCCAATGTTCGAATGAAGAAGTATGGCTGATGAATTATTAGATTTTTATGGTACTGAGTGTGTGCATTGCAGAGAAATGGATCCATTAGTTGAGCAGTTAGGAAAAGAAGAAGGGGTAACGGTGAAAAAAATAGAAGTGTGGCATAATAGTAAAAATGCTGAACTGATGAAACAGTATGATAAAGGATATTGCGGCGGGGTTCCCTTTTTTTACAATACTAAAACCGGGAAGTGGATTTGCGGCTCAACCAGTTATGAAAAATTAAAAGCATGGGCACTTGGTGGATAAAAATCAAAAATCAAATATTAAATATCAAAATTACATATCAAAAATTAAAATTTTGGATTTAAGCAGATCAAGTATTGTTAAGGAAGGTTCAGATAGCGTAGAGTTAAAAATAAGAACCTGCTCGCTTTGCTTGCAGAACCTTGAAATTTGAAATGAGTGATATCTTTATCCAAATTTTAAGAACCTGCTCACTGCGTTCGCAGAACCTTTAAAAAGTACAATATTTTATTGCTAAACTTTAAGAAAAAAGGGCTACCGATCTTGCGATCGACGCCCTTGTCTGGGCAAGAGACAGATTACCGTCCCTCACAAACCTCCGTGGAGGTGAAAGAACAATGCTCGAGGGCTCTGTGGTAAATGGGGCTCCTCAGAACCCTCGAACATATTATAGTATAGCATACATATAAAAAAAGTCAAGAGTTAATCTGTGGATAACTTTTAAGAGTGCATAATGAAAAGACTATTTAATTACGAATATTGGGGATTTGGAATATTTCCAGGAGATGTAAATATGGCGCTGGAAGAGTTTTTAATTCAAAGAATTGCTCAAAATAATCCTCAAAAACATATTGCAGCAACCCGTTTTTATAGTTTTGATACTGATTCTATTGTCTTAGGGTATGCCCAAGATACTGATGTACTGAAAACCCTTGATAAAGGCGTTTCTCTTACCAGACGCATGACCGGCGGCTCGCATATTCAAACAGGACCAAATACCATTGCCTATACCTTTGTCATTCCGCGTGATAATACGTTTGCAACCTATGAGCAAATGCGTGTGTATTATGCCGCGCGCGTGGCAAATGCATTAAAAAAACTGGGAATAGGCGATATTACAGTTGATAATCCATCCTCTACCATAAATGTAGGTGAGCGGGTGATTGCAAGTCATGCCATATGGTGGGGGGTGAAAAGCGCACTTCTTCATGGCCTTATTATTCTTAGCCCGTATGATGTGGATAAAATTACATCCCGTATGTTTTTAGCGCAGCGAACGATAGGCAATAAAATATATTCAGAATATATGACATTAAAAAACCTCCCCACCGTGGTAACCGAACTAGAGAACAAGCGATCAGCGCCATCCTTACGCCATCGTATGTTGTATGGTATGATAAGTAAGGCAATATTAGATGAGGTGAGTGGAGAAAATTATCATCCCTATACCGTAAACAACGGCGTGATACAGCAATCATATAGATTTTTAGCTCAGCGTTATGGAGCGTCTCAGTGGGTAGACAAACATCAGCCTGAATTTAGCCCGCAAGAAACAGAGGAGATTCCTGGAGAAGAGTTGAGTGGGGATCTAAAGAAAAATCTTGGATATTGCTTGTTTATTCAAGTTCCTGATAATAAATTTAAAAAAATGAGTGATCCAATTTAACTATGGAAATGGTTCAATTTTTAAATCAAGAAGGAAAAGTATCAAAAGGTGCCCCGAAAATATCAAGTGATGTTATTAAGCGTATGTATGAG
>JALLOP010000108.1 GCA_027718005.1 Patescibacteria group bacterium AH-259-L07
GTGGGAATAGATTGAAAAAGGTATGCAGGCTTAATTAATAATTCTGGATCTACATCAGAAGGCGCCTCTCTTATTACATATTGAATCAAAACATACCCTGTTATAGCAGTAATTATAACAAAAACGGTAAGAAAAATATACTCTTTTTTTAGTTTAAACCTCATTCTAAATAGTAACTCTTAACACTTAAGAAGAAAAGGTTGCCTATTTCTTTCATGCTCAGATCAGTCACATCCATAATACGAATATTTTTCTCTATAGTTGATAAATATTCTTTAATACTCCGATACTCTCCGCCGGTAAAGCTCAGACCCATGGTAATGGCTCCTCTCTCAGCCCCTTCTTTTTCGCCGATACTCACCCCAAGTCCAATTAACTCCATTTCTGTCTGAGCAGCGAGTGATTCTAATTGGCGCAGAACCGCTGCCATATCAAGTTTGTTAGCAACCACAAAATTAAGTTTTTCAAGCTCGGCTCGATTAATCGTATCTGATTCAGCTTGTAATTGCTGCAATTTTTCCAAATACTGTTTTTGCTCCTGTAAAATTTTTTCATGGGTAGCAAGGTCGAGCGGACCGCCATCGCGTGTTTGATTTACATATGGTGAAATTATAAAAAGATACTCTACTAAAAACGCCGCCATGGCAATTACAACAATAATGATAATAAGATATCGTACCAAAATAATATGGTACCACTTTGGTTTAAAATTTGATTGTTGAATGATTGCCATGTCGCTTCGCTTAAAATCAAATATTAAAAATCAAAAGTAAAAAATAAATATGTAAAAACGAAAAAATCAATGCTTCCCTTTCGTTTAAGCAGGGCCAGGCTTTGCGCGCTTCTTTGTTTTTGTTATTTCTCTGGTTATTCTGTTTTTTCATTTTTTTGTTTTTGTTTTTTATCTTTTATCTTTGATTTTTGATTTTATTTGTAGAATACATCATCAACAAGCGCCAGATCAAAGGACGCCGCAATGCCATCAGGAATCTTTCGAATGCCACTCACCTCTGCCTCTTTAACAAAATCGTGTGCAGTCTTAAACGATACTAATTGTGTTGCTAACGCAGTGAGATCTTTTGCCACAACATCCAAATGGATACCTCCGCTGGTTGTGGCTGAAAAATCTCCAAAATAAACATTAGGAATCGTATAGGTTTCAAGCAAAGAAAAAAACTTTGTCCAATAAATATGGTTATTTAAAATATTTTCAACACGCGCGGCCTTATTCTCTAAGGACGTAATCTCGTCTCTGGTCTCTAAGAAAAAGGTGCTCTTGACCTCTAATAATTGCATTTCTCCTTGAAATTCGTGGATGCGTAGTGCTGTTTTTCCAAAATGCCAGTCAGTGTATGCCCACACCAAACCAAATATGGTACTCACCGTAACCAGTGCGGCAATAAAAAGGAAAAAACTCGAACGAACCGTACGAGGAATCACCATTAATCGAGACGGTATTAAGCTAATATCAAAACCTCCTTCCTCTTCTTCGGGCAGCTTTTTTTGTTTTTCTTTTTTGCGTTCCTTTTTTTCCTCCTTACCCCTCGTAGCTGCCCCCTTCGCCGAAGTAGCTTCGGCTACGGAGGCCGAGTCCGTGGGGGCGAAAGAGGGTTCCTTTTTTTCTTCTACGCTCTCCTTTTCTTCTTTATCTTCTAACCCTTTTTCTTGTATTTCCAAAGATTCTGTTTCTACTTGAGGTTCTTTTTTCTCTGGCTCTGGGCCTTTCTCTTTTTTCTTAAAAAAGGAACTAATGCCTGCTCCTCTTTCCTCATCACCCACAACACCCTCTTCAGACGGTGGGGTCATTTCCATTTCGCGCGAAACCTGCTTCTGTTTTTCAGGGGCTAATTCTTTTTTTTTGTCTTCACCTCCGAGTAAATTAATAGGCATATGCGCTATCGCTAAAATAAAATATTAAAAATAAAATATAAAAAATTTTTTCATTTTTTTGTTTTTGTTTTTTATCTTTTATCTTTGATTTTTGATTTTTTTATTTTATTTCTCTCAGCGCTAATCCCACTGCGACGGCAAAACGAGGCGCAACTTCTTCTAATGCTGGTTTTAATTCTTGAGGATAGGCAACGCGCGCCCATGGATCGCCTATGACCACGCGTACATTTAATATAGTAGAAAAATGCTCGGGTAAATTTGGCAAATATGCAGAACCGCCCGAGAGAATTACCTTCTCAATTCGTTTGCCTGCTTGATCTTGATACAATTTTAATGAATACTGCATTTCATCAACCACCGGCTTTAATATTGATGAAATAATATTGGGGATCTTGCTCGAGCCGCCCATGCCAATATCTCGTTTAAATTGTTCAGCACGGGAAAAATCAATACGTAATGCATTGGCAATTGCGCGGCTAATCGTAATCCCGCCCACATCAATACTTCGGTTAAGCGCAGGCACATTATTATCAATAATAATAATGTCAGTGGTCACCGCGCTGGTGTCGATAATCATGGTTACTGCCTTGGATTTGCCCAGCATTGACCGCCCCAGTGCAAATGCTTCTGTCTCGAGTGAGAGCAATTGCAAATCGGCACGTTTAAAAATTTCTACATATCGTTTCACTAAATTTTTTGATGCCGCGGTTAATAAAATACGATAATTTTTTCTTTTTTTGTCAACTGCGATCGTATCAATAATGCGCCAATCAAGCACCACATCCTCAATCGGCATAGGAATAAACTTTTTTGCTTCCCACTTCACTGCCGCGCCCATTTCTTTTTTATTCATCACCGGCAGGGTGATGACTGAATTAAATACAGAAAAATTAGGCAATGCCGTTACTGCCTTAAAGGTTTCAATGCCTGCCTTGGTATACAATTTTTTAAGCAGGGCAGCGACTCTATCCAAAATCACCTTAGGATCGCCTTTTATAATATCACCAATAGAGCGCTCAGCATACCCATACGTTTTTAAAACCGGCATACTGCCGCGCTGTTCCAGTTCCACTAATTTAATACTGGTTGATCCCACATCAACGCCTAAAAAACTTTTTTTCTCGCCTAGACCAAATAAACCCATACTTCATTATTAGAACATTTGAACATTAGAACATTTGAACAATAAGTTTCAAAATGGAGTCTATCCATGTTCCCATGTTCTCATGTTCCCATGTTCTCATGCTTTATGTTATAATTATATCAAATACATCATTATTATACAACATGCTGAAAAAAGTGAAACAATATATACAACAGCTCTTTTTTCCGATCAATTGCATCGGTTGTAAAAAAGAACAAACCTTACTCTGTACATCATGTATAAAAACAGTTCCACTCTTCAAAAGTTATACATCGCACAAACTCCCTTCACTTGATACTATTCTTATCGCCGCCAACTATCATCATCCCCTTGTTAACAAAGCAATAAAAATTGCAAAATACCGACCCTATGCTATCACACTCATGCCTGCGCTCTCGACGCTTACTATCAAATATTTATATCAATTTCCAAAAATCTGTGCGTATATATCAGATAACCATTTTGTGCTTGTTCCCATCCCGCTCTCTCGGCATAAATATGCACATCGCGGGTTTAACCAAGCCGAACGCTTAGCTCATGAACTTTTAAAAGAATTCAAATGGCCCCTTCATACAAAACTCCTTATAAAGGCAAAGCACACGCCTTCACAAACTGAACTATCAATAACATCACGAAAAACAAATATCAAAAGCGCC
>JALLOP010000109.1 GCA_027718005.1 Patescibacteria group bacterium AH-259-L07
TAATCCAGATAGTTGGACCAACGATAATCTCTTAAAAATTCCTTTATTTTTTTCAAATTCTTTATCCCTTCCTCTTTCCATTTCGGCTCAATTAATTCTACCGGATTTAAATGAATATAACGCGACAAATGCAGTAGATAATTCTCGTTATCAATATGTATTGCCTGATACCTCCCCTGAAACAATGACCCCACCCGCTCATATTTAATATTAAAATAGTTAACATACCCTATTCCTAGTTTCTGCATGAATCGCGGGATTCCATTATCTTTTAGTTGTTCTAAAATCAAATGATAGTGATTTGGCATTAAACAAAAACATAAAATATTAACCAGCAACTCCCTTTGCTTAACTATCGATACCGGGAGTCGATAGTTTTGATTGAATCTAAAACTAGAATTCTCTACCAAATTTTGATCATTAAGTTCGTAGAGATCATGAATAAAACGTAGATAATCTTTTTCATTCATAAAAACATCTCGTTTCTCAACGCCACGATTATATATATGATAAAATTGATTATTAACAAATGTTACTTTTCTTCTCATGCTCTTTATTTTTTACCGTTCTGGTCCTATGCCGTTCGGAGCTCGGAGCTCCGATTTCAAGCTCCGATTTCAAGCTCCGATTTCAACTTGGGCGAACACGCTCGGGAAAACCGCGAATGATTATGTATATCAGCTATGATACGCATAAATTAAAAATAAATTTGTTTTAATAAAAATTTATCTATATTATTATATTAAGTTTTCAACATAAATGAAAACTTGTTATAAATAGTTTTCATTGTCAATGAAAACTTATCCACAGGCGTTACTTTCCGTGGTCCCCACGGTAATGTAAATTATGGGCAGTTGCCGGTTTTGATAAATCCTGCTGCCTGTGCCTCTTCTTCAGTGCAAAAATACTGTTCTCCTTTACGCGTATCTATCTTGGTCTGCGCGTACGTAGGACACCCAGGGAAAGAATATGTTTTACCAACTCCGACAGTTGAAATATTTCCCTTTATCGTACAATTGGGATCTGTCGGCGGCTCATGCGCTTCACGGCGTTTTTCAGCTTCTTGTTCATATCCACTCATAGAGTCTTCACACACATCCCATAATCCTTGTCTTTGCATTAGCGCCTCTTCGCGCACAGAAATAAAGTACTTGTCATGTCTATTATTTGGCGACTGTGAAGATGTTTTTGCAAAGCCGCGGCGCAAAAGATAGGCATTTACAAATATATCATTTTCCATCAAGTCCTGACTTGGCAAAAACACATAACGAAGCAAACGACCACGATCATCTACGGCATCAACGTCTTTTTCCAACCGCACATACTCTCCGCTAATAAGACTGGCAAGCGCGTTTTTTGAATCTTCATAATAACATTCACCGGCCTCGGGCGCATCAATACCAATAAGACGCACACGCATCGTGCCATTTACTTTAATCGTGTCCCCGTCAATGACATTGAAAACAAAATAAAGTTTGTCATCAGGGCCATACAGATTCGGTATCATATTTTCTATCTCTTGCTCAACTTCTACGGATTCAGGAGCAGTATCTGCTGAATCTTGAGCTATATAGAGCACGGTCGTCCCCGCGAATAACGCAATAAGGGGGGCTAAAAAAATACTTAATATTTCTTTTGCCAACTCTTTCTTTCCTAACAAAGCAAAGCCACCAGCGAGCACAACAACAAATGTAATGGCGGCGAGGAGAAGCTGCATGATTGTGGCAAGGTGTTGTTTTTTCATGACACTCATATTTTAAACGTTATTTGGAAAGTCGCGACTTTTAGGAATCAAGCCATTTAATGCAATTTTTATGGAATAGTAATAAATGCTATTCCAAGCAGATAGATCCCCGCAATAAGCGTAATAATCATGGCAATAGTAAACCATATTGAATTAGGGTTAATCTTCTGTGCCTTCTTTACTGCGGTCTCTGGGCTAATGATGCAGGTCGTTCCTATCGCAAAAGAGAACCATCCAAAAACGATGAGGATAATGCGCCATTTCATAGGCCCAGCGTCAGGCCCAAAAAACGAAAGCATACCAATAAAGATCAAAACGATTCCCAAAAGATGGAGCAATGCAGGATTCTTAAACTCATGAATCAACCGTTTGTAGTAGTCGCGATCCAACAAGAATACACTGGCATTAATCACAAGTAAAAACGCCCACACTCTAATAAAAGAATTTAATAAGTCCATATATTTTTATTTACTAATTTTATATCTTTATTTTAAATCCTTGTCAAGATGCACACCTCTGATGCACACCTCTTAATAGCTTTAGCAACACGTAAAAAGCTGCACCCCAAAGTTATTGGTTATTATAATTGAGGAATTTGGGAAATGGATGCTTGCATACATTTCCTCCTAATTCCGAAATTAGTTATGTGCCGAGCGAGCAGAACGAGCGAGGCACATGTCCAAAATCAATTTGTTTTATAATTTTTTGACATGAATGGCTCTCGCCAAGTTCACATACAAAAATACTTTTAACGTCAAAGGTGTGTTTTTTAAATTCTTTTTTTATGGATGTATTTAAGCCATAATTTTTTAAAAAATGGAATGGTTAATGTTGAAAGCCAAAATGCAACCGTAGGAACAATGGCATTTAGCCATGGCCGTGAAATATTGATCGCCTGAAGGTAAAATCCAATTGCTACATAGGTAAATATCATAAGTAAAGCTCTTCTGGTATAGCTCACTTCCCAGGCCTTATCAGCCTCAACTCGTCTGTTTCTCTGCTTGATCTTTTCAACTTCTTTTTCTATTTGTTCTAAGTTTGCCATACCCTTATGGTATCATATCTGAAAGAATTTTCAATGATACTAAATACTACTTGACCCAAAATCTATGTCCTTTATACTTAAAATAGCTTTTTACAACTCTCTCGAAAGGGGGGATAATGCCAAAACGAAAAGGCAAGGAAAGGCATCGAACTAAATCAGAGCCGAAAAAGAATAATAACAATAAAAAAACCATACATCACTATATTCCCAAAAGCCGCGGTGGCTCTAATCACCGCAGTAATAAAAAAACATGCACATCGCAAATCCATCAAGACTTTAATAGATTATTTACCAATTTCAGATTAAAGAACGATGTGCTGATTCAATTTTTACAAGAATTTAAAGAGCAAAGGTTAATTGAACACCGACATCCTCGATCTCTGAAAAAAACAAAAGAGCGATGGGACGCACTCTTTACCTTAGCGCTTGAACCCGATGAAATTATCTGGCTTATTAAAACATTTGGAAAAGAAATATTTATCCAAACACCTGAAGATAAAGGGGCGCGGGGAAAACTTGGTTTTGAAGGACTCACTGATGAAGAAGTTATTGAAAAAATCAAAAACGAATGGACCCCGTTAGAGGATTGAGGACTTATTTAATCAAGGGTGCTTATTATTACAAAAAGATTTACATAAATTAGTGGGACTTCCATCCTCTAACGGGGTGGAGCCCAAAAGGATCGAATTAGAGGCGCTGAACCGTGCCTCTTTTTTTATCAAAATAAATATGCTATAATATGCATTTGACAATCTTTAATGTAGAATGTC
>JALLOP010000011.1 GCA_027718005.1 Patescibacteria group bacterium AH-259-L07
ACAGGGGGGAGGCGCGGGATGACACTTTGTATCATTTTTGTAATTTACGAATTAAATATCCTTTTAGATCAGATATAAATGTTTTTATATTAGTTGGTGGGCGTAGTAGCTCTATTTCAATCCTTTTAATTTTAATCTTATGTCTATTTTCGGTTAACCCTGGTGATGACAACATAAACTCTAAAAAATGATCATTCATATATTCAGTGCCTGCTAAAAATTCAACAGTTTGTTTATGCCATCCATTTATAGTTTTTGGTGGTGTGTATTGACTAATTATATAGTCAACATATTCAAGCTTTGTATTTGGATTCCATTCCACTACTTTCGTGGGGTTTCTTATTGCTTCTTTAGAAAACTTATAATAAAACGTTGCTGTTTTAGAATCAACTGGCACATTATTAACAAACTCATAAATGCTCTCATACTGTTTTTGTTTTTGCCATAACACTATCCCCTGCTCTTCTAGCTTATACCAGTCTAGATTATCAAATATTTTATTCCCTATTAGCCGTAAAGTAAAATTCCAATCCAAGGGATTAATTCTTTTTTTCATCAAACCTAATTGAAAAACTAATTGATCCGGATTTTTATATACAACGGTAACCCCAGCTTTACTAAATGTTCGCGGTACTTTCACTTTAAAATATGCTGGCTCGACAAAAATTCGTTGAAAACAATCGCCCAACTCCTTTTCAACGCCCCCAACTCGATTTTCTGGATATAAATTTGAAATAAAATCAGACTTGTTACAAAAATCCTTCACCACAAAAAGTCTACCGCCAACGACGGTGTTTTGATATACCAACCAAGTGAAAAATGCTAAAAAAATTACAACTAATAGAATGCGGTATATGGATAAAATGTGTCTCATAATAATAGAATACGATTCAATTTAACAATATAACAACATAACAATTTAACAAAATTTAATCTCTTGTTTAGTTGTTAAAATGTTTAATTGTTAAGTTGTACTTCATTAGGTTTATATAGCCAAACCATCACTTTTCCTATACTTTTATGTTTACCTAATAACGTATCTAATTGATTAATCACCTCTTCTCGTTGGTTAAACTCTATCCAGCGCTTCTCAGTCATAAAATAACATTGGCGTGCCCCTGTTATGAGGAGTGATTTTTCTAAATATCGGATTGACGGCGATCGATTCATATTATCAAACAGCTGAACACGTTCTGGTTGCCGATATTCAAAATAATAAGGAAATCCACCGGTGACAATATGGCGTGCTGAAACTCCCTCGAGTGCTAACAAAGGCCAGGTATTAGCCAATACACAATACTTTAAATTATCGCCACCTATATCATCCCATACATATTCAGCCGCGATAACTTCATCAGCAGTCACCACTTGAAATTTTGGCCCGCTCGCATATACCGTAACTGACGTAAAACTTAACACTAATACAATAGCAACCACTATTGCCTTACGTAAAAATATATTTGATAATTTTTTAACTGCCTGATATATGCCCCAGCTTAAAGGAATAAAAACAAGAAAAGAACTCATCAAAACTAAGCGTTTACTAAATATATGATTCCCTTCCATAAAATAAGAGCCAAT
Organism: Patescibacteria group bacterium AH-259-L07; assembly: GCA_027718005.1. Taxonomy (GTDB): domain Bacteria; phylum Patescibacteriota; class Patescibacteriia; order UBA2591; family UBA6264; genus JALLOO01. The sequence goes on from JALLOP010000011.1 coordinate 1,582, forward strand.
AAACTGATTCATAAATGTCACAACGAGCAAAAGTATAAATAAGAGTCCCAGACGTGGATGCGACAGTTTTTTGTAATGTTTCACGCCAAAAATTACCACAAGCCATAGAAAAGGAGTCAATATAAACGCCCATGGCAAGATATTTATTAACACTGACCGTGATAAGTGTCTATCTATGGTGGCATAGAGCCAATTATCCTGCTCAAATCCGTAGATCCGCGGGAAAATAGCAACGGATGTAAACAGACGAGAAGAAAAATCTTTAAATGACGTTATTATCTCTCCTATGGTAGGCGCAGGATATTTAAACCATGAAAAATTGTTTGTAGTATCAAGTACCGGTATAAAAAATAACAGCAAAATAATACAAATAACAAATAAGGGAAGAATGATTCTCCTTGCGGCAGCTATATTTTTTATTAATATAATCAATAACAAAATTTCTAAAAACAATACTAAGTATAAAATGTAGTTAAAATATAATAAGGGTATAAAAACAATAAGCAGAAATAATAATCGCCTTGAATGAGAGGGCTGAAAATAATATCTTAATAAAAATATCAAAGAAAATAAAAATAGTAAAAAAGCAAATGAAAGCGGCATAGTAATACTCCCATATGCAACAAATGGATAAAATAAAAATGGCATTAATATAAAAAGATATAAAAATTCTTTTTTGTGCGAGAAAAAACTGCCAATTTTAAGTAACAAAAACGGCAAAAAAATAGAAAAGAGCAACATGCCTAACACAAGGTCAATAAAAAAAATATCTATACCGGTCAGCCATGACACTGCAATGACCAGCCCCCACATATTTGCATACGAAGTTTTATTCCCTACCACAAAAACTTCAGGAACCTTAATAGGGCCAATTCTTTTATAAGGCACGTCCTCTCCAAAAAGCGCTGGCGTATAAACATTCCCTTGCGCCAACCATTGCTCCGCACCAATATGACGCCACTTATCTCCGCCAAATCCCGCTTCATACGGAATTAATAAATATGCATGAAGCAACAAAGAACTGATAATAACCAAAAATAAAAAATGTTTAAGTTTAATTTTTGCAAAAACAGATAACCCTAAAATAAATATAATAAAGAACCAGCCATATAAATATAAGGGGTGAATCACGGTCCATGGTGAACGAATATATTCTCCGGTACGAGAATATATAAGCAAAAACAATAAAAATAAATATACTGCAAATCCTACGATATAGACGATCTTAGGAATTTTAAAAACCGTCCTAGCTCCCTCGACTTTTAAACTTAAACTCGATATCCGTCTCCGGGAGACGGATTTGGAGTATAGAGAAATAGCTATAGTTAAAAATAAAAGGAGCCCAAATAAATATAAAGGGCCCACTTTATAAAACACAATAGGAAGTGCCATGCCAAAGGCAATTAAAAATATCAATAAAAAAAGACCAAATATAAACTGCAATTGCTTTTCTATATCGTATCTGGCTAAAATCGATCCAATCCACACTGAGTTAATAGTGCCATAGACAATAAGTGCTACACCATAAACAAAATAATTGTGCCAATAAGTAAAATTTATATACCATAAAAATACTGCCAAAATGCTAATAGCAGTAATTATAAAATACTGATCTTTTTTTATGGTACTACGTATTAACGATATCATGATAAATTTCATTTAGCCGCTCCCCTGCTCTTTTCCAACTATATTTTTCTTTGGCCAGTCTTCGCCCTTGTTTTCCAAATTTCTGTGCCATGGGCTGATTATTTAAAATAAGGATTAATTTTCTACTTAAATCATGGCTATCATTCACCTTAACAATTAAGCCATTATTTTTAACTAATGTGCGCGGACCTGGCAAATCAGAAACAACAATAGGTTTTGCACATGCCATTGCTTCTAAGAAAACAAGTCCAAATGCTTCTGATCTGCTTATTGAGGGCAAAACAAATACATCAGCAAGGTTATAATACTGTGGCAAATCTTTATTTCCCACACGTCCTGCAAAAATTACCCTATCATCTATTTTTAATTCTCTTGCCATCCTTTTATATTTTTGCTTTAACTCTCCTTCTCCCACAATAAGCAACTTTATCTTATCTTTCATCCTTACGATTGCTCTTAACAATACCTCAAGCCCTTTAAAGTAATGCGCTCTATCAAGGCCGCCTACAAATAAAACAATTCTGTCATCAGCTGAAAAATTATATTTTTCTAATAGCCTAATATCTTTTGGCTTAGGGGAAAATTGATTATCATCAACGCCTAAAGAAAATTCAATAAACTTATTATTATATCGAGATATATATTTTTTAATGTTTGAATTTCGAATATAATCAAACGAAGACACTAATATCGCATCTGCACTTCTTATAAGTATAGAATTAAACAAACAATTATATATGTAAAATAAAGGAGCTCGTAAGCCAAATCCGATCAAGTCCATATGATATTGAATAACTAATTTTGGCTTAAAATGAGTAAATAGTTTAAAAAATAAAACTACTTCTGCGCCGCCGATAAATGGCCAATGCAAATGAACAATGTCAAAATCTTTTAATTTCTTTATAATCTGTGGTACAAACGCAGCATTGCCCACTGAAAATAAGGGCTTTAAAAAAATAATTTTTAATTCCACAGCCTGCTTCACTTCGCTCGGAATGACACCATCGGTATATTTTGGTGTAAAAACAATAACTTCGTGTCCGGCTTTTTGCAATTCTTTTACTTCATAAAAGCATGTATTCCCCATACCGCCAGCATATGGTGGATAGGTTGAAACAATATGTGCAATCCTCATGATACCTATTTTACTATATTTGAGGCAAAAAAGCAAAACGCTGGATTGACCAGCGCTTTTAGGTTCTTGGTAAGTAAATGGTAAGATTCTGGATTATTACTTCTCGCCAGTGAACTTTATAAACCAAATGAGCGTAAGAAGTCCTATCCCAATTAGTAGGGCGCCGGCCGCATTTTCCATCAACGGCCACTCTCCCTTTCCAAATGTAGCAATACCACCAAATGTGAACACCAGGAAGCCAAATGTTCTTGATAACATCTCGATGTCCTCCTTTTATTTTTGCAACGTTATTCAATTTTAACGTCACATTAGAAATTTTAGCATATCCACATACATTTGACAGGGGAAAAATTTGTTTTACAATAAAGTTATGATTCTTTCATTGACAGGAATGTCAGGAAGCGGGAAAACGTATTGGTCTCAAAAATTAACTGACCATGGCTTTTCTCGTATTTGCTGCGATGATTTAATTGAAGAGAAGTTGGCCCCAGAATTAGTAAAACTAGGATATTCTGGCATAGCTGATGTTGCCGCATGGCTTGGACAACCGTATGAACCAAAATTTAAGGAAAATGAAGCTCAATATCTCAAATTTGAAAAACAAATTCTGTAAAATATTCTCGCTCGCCCTTCGGTCAACAATTTTATTAAAAAAATAAAAGTACACATATGAAATTTTATAGCACGAACAATAAAAAACTACGGGTTTCTCTAAAAGATGCAGTGCTCATGGGTCTTGCCAGAGATGGCGGGCTATTTATGCCAGAAAAAATTTCGCGTCTGCCGGCTCGTTTTTTTAAAACCATTGAACGCCTGTCATTCCAAGACCTGTCATATCAGGTAGTAAAACCATTTTTTAAACGTGATGTGCCATTGAAAACGCTGAAAAACATCATTAATGATGCTTTTAATTTTACGGTTCCTTTAGTACAGCTTACTGATCACATCTACTCATTAGAGCTTTTTCATGGCCCTACGCTCTCGTTTAAAGACTTTGGGGCACGGTTTATGGCACGGCTCACCTCATATCTTATGAGAAACTCAAAACAAGGGCTTACGATTCTTGTTGCAACATCAGGAGATACAGGCAGCGCAGTAGCAAATGGGTTTTTAAACGTGGAAGGAATATGCGTATCTATTCTGTATCCAAGCAAAAAAATAACTGAGATTCAAGAAAAGCAGATCACCACACTGGGCAACAATATTACCGCGCTGGAAATTCAAGGCACATTTGATGACTGTCAAAAACTGGTAAAACAAGCGTTTTTAGATGAAGAGCTTGCAAAAGAAATACGAGTTACCTCGGCAAATTCCATTAACGTTGCCCGCCTCATCCCCCAGTCCTGCTACTATATGTATGCGTATGCGCAGCTCAAAAACAAGCAAAGACCCGTTGTCATTTCAGTCCCCAGTGGCAACTTTGGAAACCTCGTGGCAGGCTTCTTTGCTCAAAAAATGGGTCTTCCAGTATCACAATTCATTGGCGCAACGAATATCAATAATATTGTTCCCCACTATCTTGAGACGGGCAAATTTCGCCCACTCCCATCTAAGAAAACAATCTCTAATGCCATGGATGTTGGCAATCCTTCTAATTTTGCCCGTATGCTTGATCTGCATGATAGTGATGTCAAAAAAATGCGAAGCCATGTATGGGGAGCGCACTTTTCTGATGATCAAACCAGAGAAGCAATTGTTGAGGTATTTCAAAACTACAACTATGTTTTGGATACGCATGTCGCGGTTGGCTATTTAGGATTACAAGAATATCTCAACAAGCATCCACGCTCAATCCAAGGAATCTTTCTTGAAACAGCGCACCCTGCTAAGTTTCTCGATAGTGTGCAGCCGCTTCTTGATCAAAAAATAACCATACCGCCTCGATTACAAAAATGTTTAGAAAAACAAAAGCAATCTGTACTCTTATCAAATAACTATCCCGACTTTAAATCGTATCTACTCTCTCACTCGTAGCAACCATGTTACTTGATAAAGAACAATTCAAAACATTCTATACCAACTACGAACATATGCATTCGCTTCGCTCATGCATATACGTGGATTTACGCAGATAGTAACGCGGATTCACGCAGATTATATCCGCGTTTATCAGCGTATCGGAATAGAATTTCCGATACAACAAAAAATTCTTACCGCGATAAGAGAAAAAGTAGAGCGGCCGTTAACGTACACGGAAAAGGTATTGTTTGCACATCTCAACTCTGTTCCCTCAAAACTTATCCGAGGAAAAACAAACAATGTGGGAAAAAACCGCTATTTATCTTGGCGCGATTCGAAACAACCTTATTGTCGCTTATGTCGCATCTCTTTTGGTTCAAATATTTACCATTTTAAAGCAAAAAATGCCGTTAAAAACTGCCCGCAGAAAAATCATAAGAAAGCCGCTGAAACTTATGGCTTTAAGTGCCTTTCTTGTCTGGAAATCAATATTCTGGAGAAAAAAAGATTTTTATGACAAACGTCTGCGTTTTGCCCCTACAAAAGTTTCCTCTCCTCTGCCAGTACAAAGATTTATTCTATGGAACTACTGTTTTGCTTTTTTTAATCTCATACCATTAATTCCGCTCGATGGAGGAAAATTCCTTCTTTCTATATTCTCGCACGTTCTGGAATTCGCCCCTCAAACAATTGAATATATTGAATATGCTCTTGCCGTTATTGTTATCGCTATCCTTGTCCGAAGTGCTCTGGGCGCTAAACTAATGATTGAAATTGGAAAGAGAAAACAAAGCCAAAAACAAAATCATTAAAATCGAGTTCTTAAAACAAAGAAAGAGCTCGATTTTTCATTTGAAAAAAATGGATCACTGTGGCAGCGATCCATTTTTGCTTATTGTAAAACTTCATTACTCTTTAATTCTGCGCGCTCTTCAATGTCTGAATCCTTTTAAGTATCGGGGTGGGACTGATTGAGAAATACATAGAATGGATGCGGACGTAGATTGTCAAGGTTATGTAATGCAACCTTCTTAAGCGCTGCAATTTTATCCCTGTAGTTTGTTGTCTCTTTAGCATAGGCATCAGCTTCATATTCATGTTTTCGAGAAATAACATTAGAAAACACAGGAAGTATCATTGCTATAGGGGTATAGAGCATCATAAAGAATACCAGTCCAGCATATATTGAAACGTGTTGCATTAAAAATGCTTCAAATAACCCTTGGTGATACAGGAATATTGATAACAGGTAAAATGTTATACCCTTCTTGAGCGCTTTAGTCAGGATACCAAAAGGCACATGCTTGACAGATTTATACTATATGCGAATATGTAAATAACAGTTCCTTTCAATCAATATCTATGGAGGTAATCATGGATATTCTTGCGATTATAGGCGGTATTGCAACAGTTATGCTGCTTATTACGCTACATGAGCTTGGTCATTTACTCGCGGCTCGAAAGTTTGGTGTTGGCGTGGAGCAATTCTCAATTGGTCTTGGTCCAAAATTAAAGCGGCTCTCCAAAAAAGGACGTCTTCCAGTATATTGGCGTCTTATTCCTTTAGGCGGTTTTGTAAATATAAAAGGAGAGAAAATAAGAAGGAGTAAAATGAATGAATCAGTGCCAGGGAAAAGTTTGGAAGACATTTCATGGATAAAGCAGATAATTGTTCATTTAGCAGGGATTGGTGTTAATTTTATTCTTGCCATTATTATTTTAACTGCGCTGTTTTTATTTTTACCAGAAGATACAGAAATAGCATATGCATCATTAAGGTTTACTTTTATTAAACTCCCATCTTCATTATGGATTCTTGCCCCCATTTTTGCTTTTAAGGCAACGTTCATATATTGCATTAAATTTTTTCTAACAATATTGAAAAGGATTCCGATTATAGTGAGCACGCTCTTTACCTCACCGCTTGTTCCGCGTGAAGGAGGACTCGGCGATACATTTGTTGCATGGGGTAATATAGTAAGTATAGGCTTTTGGGAATATCTTGGATTTGTCTATCTTTTTTCGCTATTACTGATTGCGTTAAATATGTTGCCGTTTTTACCATTTGATGGTGGACAGGCCGTTGTCTCAGCAGCTGGAAGAATCTTTAAAAAAGGAATGGCCTTGAATATACTTATCGCAGTAAGCTTTATTATTGGCGCAGCCATTATTGGAACAATTATTATTTTAGTACTTATTGGTGATATACATGCTTTGCTATACACGCCCCTGGGAATTGCGGTACTTATTATTGGGATACTAATTGTATTAAAATTTATACTTTCAAAAACTGGTAAGAAAAAAGAATAGTATAAAACTTCTCAGATACATTCTGAGGAGTTTTTACATAAAATTTGACATACCTAAAAATAATTCGTATAATTCGTATACACTAATATACTCGTATGGCAAATAAATCACTTAATAAAGCACAAGAGGCACTTTTGCGCCTTATCCGAGTTCATGCATATAGTTCAGCTTTTAATGTGTTGTATAAAATGCAGCCAGCTGACCTTGCTTTGATATTTAACTATTTAACCAATGCTGAAAAAGAATGGTTTATAAAAAGTATTATAAAAAATAGAAAACTGCCTGAAGTAATTTCTGAGCTTGAAGAAGAAAATACCGCTCAATTTCTTTCACTCATTACTGAGACTGAATTAATTGATATTTTAGAAACAATACATCCAGATGATGCCGCAGACCTTTTGCCTCTTTTAGGAGTTGAAAAACAACAAGAAATACTTCAAAAATTATCAAAACCACAGCAAAGAGCCATTTCCCAGCTTTTAGGTTTTGCACCTGATACTGCGGGTGGAATCATGACCACTGACTTTTTAGCACTTCCTGAGACCATAACTTCTTCACAAGCTATTACTGCACTTAAAAAAATAGAGGAAAAGCCAGAAGTATTCTATGTCTATGTTATTGATGAACACCAACAACTTGTTGGTGTTCTTTCTTTCAAAGAACTGGTCATGGCGCAAAAAGATAAAAAACTCAATGAAATCATGCACCCAGATCCCATCTGCATTGAGACAAATAAAAGTCAAGAAGAAGCAAGCTCAGATATTGCAAAATATAATTTATTAGCCCTGCCAGTAATTGATGAAAACCACCGATTAATCGGCCAAATTACGGTTGATGATGCGATTGATGTATTAGTAGAAGGCGCAACTGAAGATATTTATCATCTTGCTGGGTTAGGTAAAGAAGAACATGCTGCTACCTCAACACTTACCTCTACCAAACTGCGCTCACCCTGGCTGTTAGTTAATTTAGCAACCGCAATTCTTGCCGCATACACCATTAGTCTTTTTGAGGAAACTATTGCCCAATATGTTGTATTAGCGATTCTCATGCCTATTGTAGCCAGTATGGGTGGAAATGCGGGGACCCAATCCCTTGTTGTCGTAGTTCGTTCACTTGCGTTAGGAGAAATAGGATGGAGAGTAGGACTTAAAGTAGTATTTAAAGAAATACGCGTAGGGCTTTTAAATGGCATTATTACCGGCCTTGCTATGGGATTTATTGCATATTTGTGGTATCAAAACCTCACGCTTGCACTTATTATAGTTGCTGCCATGATTGCAAACCTTATTATCGCAGGACTTTTTGGAGCCGCTGTTCCCTTAATTTTACGAAAATTTAATCTTGATCCCGCACTAGGATCATCAATCTTTGTCACCACGGCCACTGATGTCGGTGGCTTTATTATCTTTTTAGGCCTTGCTACGCTGCTTATAAAAGTCTTATTACCCTAGGGTCCCGGGGATCCATACTCCACTACGGGTACTCGGTATCCGTAGTTGGGGGTATACAAAAAACGCTGGGCTGACCAGCGCTTTTTTTAGCCTTTGACTTTAATGAATAACACCGATGAATCTCAGTAACCCAGACCCGAAAAAAAGCTTGAAAAGATAAATAATCACCTTTACTAGCCAGCTTCCCCCGGTAAGCACCAGACCGAACGGTATGCCTATTACTGCGCCTAAAAACTGCCCCTTCTTGTCATCTTCCCACTTCTTCGCAAACGGTTCCGGCGCATAATAATGTTTCTGCAGCGGAATAAGAACCTTTTGGGCTATCGAGCCTTGATGATAGCATGCATAGTCGAGCCAGTATAACCATACCTGCCCGATCATCACATAAGCGTAGATTCCCACAAGCCAGATTATCAACTCCATAATTTCCTCCTTTTTGTTTTTGTACCGATATTAGTATAGCAAAATCTTATTTTCTTGTCAATAGCGAATTTACCACTGAATTGATTTTCTAAGAACTTTCCATGCAATACCGAAAATAGGATTGACAATATATTTTAATAAAGGATGGGTAAACCCAGCAAAACTAAATTTATTTTCTAAATATTGAGAAAATTCCTTATCAGAAATTTTTCTAGAACTTTGAATTCTCCTGCGTTTAACTAAAGTCTTAGGAATCTGCAGTAAAAAACTAAAATAACTTTTAATCTTGAGAAAAAACCATCCGCTGAACAGGCAATAACCAAAAATCCCGAATTCCATAAATAACACGAGAGGAAAAAGTAAAATTAATGTCGGCAACTTATAAAATTTGAAGAAAGTGATCAACCGATTCCTTTCTGACCAATAAAAACGATGTGGAAAAACACCCTCTGTGTATTTATGATAAACAATAGATTTAGGCGCCAACAAGATATCATAACCTAAAAATCTAGCTCGAATACAAATATCTGAATCTTCGTGATACATAAATAAATCATGATCTAACAAACCCACTTCTGCCAGTGCTTTAACATTAATAAACATAGCTGCTCCAGAGGCATATGTAATACTAGGAAACTCATCAGTGTATGATAATTGACTTACTGGTTTTTTATAATCTCCTGAGTAACCAAATCCCAGGAACTGCATTTTACAACCAGAATTCTGAACCATATCCTTTTCAGGCCAACACAATAATAAAGACTGAAAGGCAAAAAACTTTTTAGATATTGATTGCGCTGCTTTAGCCAGCTCTTTTAAACAATCTTTATCACAAATGGTATCTTGATTAAGAAGATATATATAATCAGAATTTTTTCTCAATGCTTCTGATATCCCGATATTATTCCCTCTTGCAAATCCTATATTTTTTTTATTTTCAATTACAATAACCTCTGGATAATTTTCTTTTACATACAAAACTGAATCGTCATTGGAATTATTGTCAACGAGAATAATTTGAAAGGGCTTTACCGTTTGCTGTTTCAAGCTGTATAAACAGTCCGGGAGATAGTCCCGGCCATTATATGACACAATTATTACTGCGATCTTAATCTTTTTCATTTCTAATCTTCCAAGGTTGATGTATCCCCTACTGTTTTGCCAAGTTCTTTCGCCTTTAATATGCGGCGCATGATTTTCCCGCTTCGCGTTTTTGGCAATGTATCAACAAATTCTATCTCTTCAGGCTTCGCAATGGGGCCAACCTCTTTCTTAATATGAGCATTGAGCTCATTTTTTAGCTCCTCTGTCTTTTCTATACCTTGTTTTAATATTACAAACGCTTTAATAGCCTGACCTTTAATGTCATGCGGCTTGCCAATCACTGCGGCTTCAACAACTGAGGGGTGAGATACAAATGCGCTCTCGAGCTCTGCAGTACCAAATCGATAACCAGCTACTTTTAATACATCGTCAGTCCGCCCTTCAATCCAAAAATATCCATCCTTATCTTTTTTTGCCGCATCACCGGTAAAATATACACCGGAAATTTCTTTCCAATATACTAATTTGAACCGCTTTTTATTTTTATATAAGGTCCTTAACATCGAAGGCCATGGAGTTTTAAGCACTAAAAAACCGCCTTTTCCTGGCTCCATAACCTTGCCATCTTTATCCATAATCTCAGGCACAATGCCGAAAAATGGCTTTGCAACTGATCCGGGCTTTAATGGCATTGATGGTAGAGGGGAGATCATCTGCATCCCGGTTTCAGTCTGCCACCACGTATCCATAATTGGACAACGATTATTACCAATATATTTATAATACCACTCCCATGCCTCTGGATTAATTGGCTCGCCTACAGTCCCTAAAATACGCAAAGAATCCAAATTATATTTCTGCGGCCATTGGGAACCATAGCGCATTGATGCACGAATCGCCGTAGGCGTAGAATAAAACTTAGTAATCTTATGTTTTTCAATTAATGACCACCACTTGCCTGGATCTGGATATAAAGGCGGGCCTTCATAAAAAAACTGTGTAATGCCAAGTATAAAGGGTGCATACGTAATATATGAATGCCCAGTAATCCATCCGGGATCGGCCGTACAGTACCATCGATCATCATCTTGAATATTAAAAATCAATTTTAAGGTAGCATAAATGCCAACCATGTATCCGCCATGAACGTGCAAAACAGCCTTCGGTTTTCCAGTAGATCCTGATGTGTAGAGAATAAATAAGGGATCTTCAGAACTCATTGCTTCAGTTTTACAGTCAGTACTCATATCTTTTACAAGATTGTCATACCATATATCTCTCCCCTGCTTCATATCAACATCATTATTTGCTCGCTTTACTACAATGATATGTTTAACGCTTTTAATCTCTTGTACAGCCTCGTCAACAATATGTTTTGTTTTAATTAATTTATCTCGATAATGATATCCATCAGCAGTAATAACTACTTTAGCCTGTGCATCAGTAATGCGTGTCCGCAAGGCCTCGATACTAAATCCACAATACACCACACTATGAATCGCGCCAATCTTGGCGCATGCCATCATAGAAATAATTTGCTCCGGCAGTCGCGGCAAATAAATACTTATACGATCTCCTTTTTTTACCCCTAACTTTTTTAGCCCATTTGCTAGGCGCGACACTTCATCATTAAGCTCTTTATAGGTAAATTTCCTCTCTTTGCCATCTTGCCCTTCCCAAAGCAAAGCTAGTTTATCTCCTTTGCCATTGTTAATATGGCGATCCAGGGCGTTGTATACAATATTACACCTTGCGCCTATAAACCATTTTGCGAAAGGGCGCTTCCATTGTAAAACTTTTTTCCATGGCTTAAACCATGAAAGCTCTTGGGCAATTCCCTCCCAAAACTTCTCTGGGTCTTTAATTGAATCTTGATAGACCTTATCATAATCTTTTATATGCGCACGGTCTATCATATCTTGTGATGGCTTATATAATTTTGACATACAAAAAATTAAACTTTGTTAGTTAAAAATCTCGTAATTGCGCCTTAAACTCTTGCTCTAAGACCTCAACTATGTTCTTCTTAATTTTATCTATTTCCTCACTCTTAAGCGTTCTTTTGTATGACTGGTAAACAATGTGAAATGCAATGTTACGTTTATCACCAAATCGCTTTGACTCATATATATCAAATAATTCAATCTCATCAATCAACGGATCAATATCTTTTATAACTTTTTTAACCTGCCCCCATGCTACCTTTTTATCAATTAAGAATGCGAGGTCTCTTTTTATAGGAGGATATTGGGAAATGGGAAAATATATTTTGGTCTTGGCTTTAAAACGTAATAATTTTTCAAAATCAAGCTCAAAAATAGCAATTCCATCACTTGGAAAATCAAAGAATCCAAGCTTTGTCTTTCCTAATAAAATATCTATACTATGCGACTGTCTTCTCACATAGTTTAACTTTTCAAAATCAATCCCCAGTTGTTTTAAAATAAGTTCAATAATTCCTTTTATAGCAAAATATAAGAACCGTTCCTCACTTCGTTCGGAAGAACCTTGAAGTTTGAAATGTTTAATATTTTTATTGCCAAACTTTAGATCTTGCTTCTCACTCTTAATCAATCCTGCAATTTTTTTTCTCTCTTGAGGCTCAAATACGTTTCCGATTTCAAACAATTTAAATTCTGAAAAGTAAGAATCATTTTTTAGTTTGTTTTTTATTAAACCAGGAATCAAACTTCTGCGTAAGTATTGCTGATCAGCGTTTAACGGATTGGCAATACTTATATGTTTGCCCGAACTTTTAACGGTATTTTTTGCATCTGCGCCATAAAAAGAGTAATTATATACCTCATCAAACCCGCAACCAGCCAAAATATTTTTAAGATCTTTCTCTAATACAAGTTCTCGTGTAGGTGGTGATGGAGCCATCTCCCCCACAATGGGAGCAGGGACAATTTTGTCAGCGCCATAAATTCGCACCACTTCTTCAACTAAATCCTCAAATACACGTAAATCTTTTCGATAAGAAGGAATAGTAACTTTTGCTTTTTCCTTTACCAAAGTTACGTTACAGCCGAGTCGTTTTAAAATAGAGGTCATTTCCTTATTTTCTATTTTACTTTCACCAATATACGCTCGCGCCCTATTACAATCAAAATCAATACTAATTATTTGTTTTAGCTGTCGTGCTGTTTCCGTGCTTTTAATATCGTATATGCGGCTTACTACGCTTCCCTGTGACTTATCACGTATGAGCTCAATTGCGCGCAAAAGTCCAATCTTCGCAAAGGTCAAGGGCAAACTCTTTTCAAATCGCAGTGCTGAATCTGACCGCAGACCTAAACGCCACGAAGTCTTTCGAACATATATAGGATTAAAATTTGCTGACTCTATAATGATTGTTTTACTAAGTTCATTTACCCCTGATGCCTCTCCTCCCATAATTCCTGCTAAGGCAATGGGGCCCTTGTTATCAGCAATAACAATATCTTCTGAGGATAATCTATATTCTTCGCCATCGAGTGCACGTAATTTTTCTCCCTGCTTTGAGAATCGTACTATAATACCGCGTGAAATTTTATCTTTATCAAATACATGCAATGGCTGACCAAACTCCATCATCACATAATTGGTAATATCAACAATATTATTAATGGGGCGCAGTCCTATGCTGCGCAATCTGGATTGCATCCACTCTGGCGATGGCCCGACTTTTATCTTATCCATTACCACTGCCATATATCTTGGACATAATTTTTTGTCCTCAACATTAATATCCAATCTGATTTTTGGTTTGCTTATTCTTCTGTCCCGATGTCGTAATTCTGAATTCTTAATTCTTAATTCTGTATTTGTAATTGCGCCTATTTCTCTAGCAAATCCATAGTGATTAAATAAATCCGGCCTACGCGTAATGGATTTATTCTCGATTTCTAAAATAATATCATCCAAGCCTAAAGTTTTAGCCATATTTTGACCTAATGTTGCTCCACTACTCAATATATAAATTCCTGTATGATCATCGCCAATGCCCAATTCATCTTCAGCGCATAACATGCCTTGTGATTTTACGCCGCGGATAACACATGTCTCTAACTTTGATCCGTCAGCTAGTCGTGCGCCCTCCAGAGCAAGCGGAACTTTTTGCCCAACCGCTATATTTGGCGCACCGCATACAACTAAATATAAAACTGTTTTCTTGCCTACTACGGTCTTTACCATAGCGAGCTGCAATTTATCAGCGCGAGGATGAGGCTTAATCTTGATAATTTCTCCAACCACAACGTTATCAAGCCCTTGTGATAGATCTTCTACACCTTCAACCGAGGCAACATGCATATTCAAAAGTTCAGCCAATTTTTCAGGCGATCTTCTTGTATGAGTCAATTCTTGTAACCACTTATAGCTTAATCGCATATCATATATAATAACTAAAATTGTCTTATAATTTCAAAGGGCGAGTCAAATGGAAAAATTGCATTTTTCCATTTGCGAGCCCTGACGAAATTTCAAAATTGTTTTATAAACCGTAAATCGCCAGAGTGAAGCCAGCGAACATCATCAATTTTGTGCCGCAGCATCACTAATCTATCTAATCCAGCACCAAACGCAAATCCGGTATAGGCGCCCTTTGGATATCCTGCTGCTTTAAATACATGAGGATGAATCATGCCGCATCCTAATATCTCCATCCAACCAGAATGAGAACATGCTGAACATCCTGATTTATTACAATTTAAACACTCAATATCAACCTCAAAACTTGGCTCAGTAAAAGGAAAATAACTGGGCCGCAGCCGTGTTTTCACCTCTGTTTGAAATAGTGATCTTAAAAAACTTTTAAGCGTATAGATAAGATTCGCAATACTAATATGCTTATCAACAACAAAACCCTCTATTTGATAAAGGGTATGTTCATGTGAGGCATCAGTTGCCTCATGGCGAAAACACTTGCCAATAACACAAACACGAATCGGTGGTTCTCTTTCTTCCATTACCTTTACCTGCATTGCTGAGGTATGTGTTCGCAGTAATAACGCGGATTTACGCTGATTGCTACGCGGATTTACGCTGATATATCCGCGTTGATCCGCGATTTGATCCGCGTTGATCCGCGTCTTAATATAAAAGGTATCCCACATATCACGCGCAGGATGTCCCTGGGGAATATTTAACGCCTCAAAATTATAATAATCTGATACGATCTCATTACCTTCTAAAATCTCAAAACCAAGTGAAATAAAGATCTGCGCAACCCTCTCTCTCATTTGTGTTGAAGGATGTAAATGGCCAAATTCAATATGCTTGCCCGGAAGCGTAACATCTAATAGCTCACCTTTATCTGCTCTTTGTCCTTGCCTTAACGATTTGCCTCGCATATCAATATGTGCCTCAATTTTTGCTCGTACCGTATTAGCTGCACTCCCCACTTTTGGCCGCTGATCCTTATCCAAATCTTTAATCCCTCGTAAAATCTTAGTTAACGTGCCATCTTTTCTCCCTAAATATTTCCGCCATATAGTATCAAGCGTATCTTTATCTTTTGCATTTTTAATCTCTTCTAAGGCGTATTTTTGTAATCTTTCAATTTTATTTTCCATAAAGAGTTATACTTTGTACTTTCTTCCTGAGGTAAGGAAGAAAAGTTCTAAAAATACTAAAAATAAAACTAAAAAGAGTGCATTCCACCATCGTAATAAATTAAGCCCCTGAAGGATCAGTATACAAATTACAAAAACAGATATCCAATTACCTTGGCGAAATGACATTTCTACCTGCTTAAAAACTGGTTTTTTGCCTAAACGAACCCGAATAATAAACCCCAGAATTGATGCAGATCCAATAATTGCTAAAAATAAGCTGAAGTAGAATAAGATAAAGCCAATCAAGCCTGTTTTATCTGGATTAATAAAGAATAACACCAAGAGCCATGCCAACCAACAAATGCCCGTTAAAATACTCATTAATTTAAGATATTTTTGCAAACTCATATCACTTCATTTGAACATTGGAACATTTGAACATTAGAACACTAAAGCATTACATAGTAAACTCATATTTAGTGTTATGTTTTCATGTTCTCATGTTTTAATGTTTTAATGATTTAATGATTTTATTATACCATATAAAAACCTCTTGACAAATAGTCAAATTTGTGCAATAATGAATTATAAATGATCATCAACAAAGGAGGCACAAATGAAGTATGTAAAAACTGTTATTGGCGTTCTTCTGATTTACGGATTTTTTCATACGTTGACAAGCGCACAAGAATGGGAATGGGAAAAATCTGTCCTGGGAGAGTCAAGGTCAGCAAAAGCAGTAATTCACACCAAAGACAATATTCTTTATGCTGGAACTTACCCTGACGCTACAATATTTAAATCAATAAATGATGGCCAAACATGGAACTCTGAAATCAGTTTTACTGACTCTTCACAGTCGCATGTGGTAGCACTATTTGAAGCATCAAGTGGCGATATCTATGCAGGAACTGTTCCTCAAGTTGGTTCTAAAACTAATGCAAGAATATATAAACTGCCATATGACGAAACTAAATGGATAGAACTTCCATCTCTTCCTGAAGGAACTGGTAGTGACAGTGTTCTGTCCAATAGAATGGTCAGAGACATTGTTGAAGATTCAGAAGGCAGCCTTTATATTGCAGTGCGCTCTGCAAGGCTATATCCAGATGGATCGGCTTGGCCAAAGGGCGAGGTATGGAAATCTACAAATGGCGGCGAAGCATGGTTAACTACCGGAACAATTGGTGGATTCTACACTCAGTATATACGCTCGCTTCTTGTCAAAGGTGACAACCTGTATGCTTCCACGGGAACCTACTCAGAAGGTGAAGTATATAAATCAAGTGACGGTGGCGACACATGGGAAAAGGTGGGTGGACGACTTGTAAGAGCAAGTACAGTATGGACTTTAGCAGCGGATGAAAACGGCACAATCTATGCAGGCGCAAACTACTTCTATAAGATGAGAAATGAAGGTGAAAACGGAGAAACATGGGAAAGGTTTCCTACGCCTGATGGATCTGATATTCGCGTCCTAAAAATGGGACATGATGGCATACTTTATGCAGGTACAATGAAAGGCAATGTATTTAGAACCGCAGACGACGGCGACACATGGGAGCTTATAGGTGCGCTTAAGCAAAGTACTAATTCTTTCGCGCTTAATATCTACGACCTTATCGAAAGTAATGACGCCTGGTATGCAGCCACTGCTATGAGACCTGATTCACAATCAAATAATTACTATGGAACGATCTTTAAGGGTAAGGAGGTAGAAGTAGGTATAGCTGAAACTCAGTTATCTCCGCTCTCACTAAAGTATTTCATCTATCCCAATCCTGTGCCGCATGGAGCTTTCGCGCACCTCGACATCGCCCTTCCACAAAATACAGCTCTTATTGATTTACAAATCTATAATATTCTCGGACAACTGATTAAAACGGTCGCGTTTGATCAAATCGCGCCTGGAGCTCACACAAATATTACTATTTGGGATGGAAAAGATATGTATGACAGGCCTGTTGCAAATGGTGCATATCTTGTCTCGCTCAGAACACGAGATACTGGAAAACAGATAAAGCGTATTAACTCAAAATTGATCTACATACGATGAAACTAAAGAGGAGCCTCTGAAGGCTTCTCTTTCCATTATCCGCTTATCACTGTTCCATATTAGTTATATTACCCGAAAAGTTTTCCACAGAAAATTTCTTCAGCTGTATATGCCAATTCTTCCCTTATTTTAGCTGAAAAATCGCTTATCACTGTTCCATATTAGTTATATTACCCTGATGCGGCCTATTGACTTTTTTTAAAAAATATGATATAATTATAAAATGAAACATAGGGGTTGTTTAGTACTTAAAAAATCTGCTTCCCCCCTGCGCCTACTACGCAGAGCAGATTAAACCGCACATTGCCCCGGAGAGTAGGATCTGGAAAACCACAAGCGGTCCAGCGGTTGGACCAAGGAGGAAGAAATGACATTATTCATCGACCTTATTCAGACAATTCGAGTGGGAACTGTGTTCTTCAGAGCAAAGTTAAAAGAGAGCGCTACCCCAATCTGTAAGATATTGACATACCCTGAATACCATGATGGACGCCCCGCAGAAACCTATCTGCCACCTGACTACGGTATTCCTCAATTCAATAGAAAGCAAGCAGCTATTGAGTTACAGGAAGCGCTCGATCACTTTCCGTATGAACGAAGACTCGCAATCCTGCATGCAGCTGGTGAATATGATGCAAGCTCTGATGATGATGGCCTTGAATCCGCAGAAAAACGTTCGCATTTTGCACAAGCTGTTCAATGGCACCTTGTCGCAATCGGATGTACAACATGTGCGAGCAAGATCATAGCCGCAGCAGGTCCGCATTTTGCTGTTGAAGCAGCATGCTGGGCATGGGAGTCATGGAAAAACTTTTCCGGCTCCAAGCTGATGCTTGAACTTATCTTGATTGGATTGACACATGCCAATCTTGGTAAAGATCGCACCAACGAAGTCCTTAAAGAGATCGGTTTACGGCCAATGACAGAACTGCATCGCTTTAAGCACTTGCGTGCCTTCTTAAATGGAGCGCGGATTGCTCTACGCGATGTTGAACGCATCCATGCTTGAAGAAAAATAACAGACTCCTCCACTAACTGATCATAAATATAACCTATGGAATCATACTGAAACGACTGAAAGTGCCCTGAGTACTTCGATGTTACTCAGGGCTTTCTTTTTTGCTCTATTTGTTTCAAGTCTTTTCAATAATCTCTTATATTCACTTTTTAAGAGAATATTCGACTTAAAAAGAGAAACCTCTGAAGGCCTCTCTTTTCATTTCTTGCTAAGGGTTCCGAAACTCTCACCAGCGTCAATTGATGCTGGTGAGAGTCTCGGAGCCCAATATTTGTTATCTACATCCCCATTCCCATCGCTCCTGGTGGCATGCCGCCACCTGCAGGCATTCCACCTCCGCCTTTTTCCCCTTCCTGTGGTAAATCGGTCACCACAGCCTCGGTCGTTAAAAATAGGCTTGCGATTGAAGCAGCGTTTTGTAAAGCAGTACGTGTCACTTTTGCAGGATCAACAATTCCTCCCGCTACTAAATCTTCAAACGTATTGGTAAGGGCATTATATCCATAATTTCCTTTTTTCTCTCTAATCTTTTCTACCACTACGGCTCCATCTCGACGACCAGTATTATATGCAATCTGTCGTGCTGGCGCCTCAAGAGCGCGCTTTAAAATAGTAATGCCAATCAATTCATCTACTCCCAGCGCTAATTTCTCTAAGACAGGCAGACAACGAAGCAGAGCTACGCCGCCGCCAACAACTACGCCCTCTTCAACAGCTGCTCGTGTAGCGTGCACTGCGTCTTCAACCTTAAACTTACGTTCTTTCATTTCTGTTTCAGTAGCAGCACCCACCTTAATCACGGCAACGCCGCCAGATAATTTTGCCAATCGTTCTTGTAATTTTTCCTTATCAAAGTCAGAGGTTGTTAGCTCAATTTCTCGTTTAATACTAATAACTCTATCTTCAATTGCTTGCTTTTCGCCTTTGCCTTCAACGATCGTGGTATCGTCTTTACTTGCAATAATACGCCGCGCCTGACCTAAATCATTGAGCGTTGTATTTTCTAATTTTGACCCTGTTTCTTCTGAGATAACCTTGGCACCGGTTAAAATAGAAACATCTTGAAGTATTTCTTTTTTTCGATCACCAAACCCTGGTGCTTTTACTGCCAGCACGTTAAAGGCACCGCGCAGTTTATTTACCACAAAGGTAGCTAATACCTCTCCTTCAATTTCATCAGCAATAACCATGAGGTCCTTTTTTCCTGCTTGTACCATTTTTTCTAGCAATGGTAAGATCTCATTTAAAGCAGATACTTTTTTATCAGTAATAAGGATATACACATCATTATATTCAGCAGTCATTTTTTCAGGATTGGTAATCATATAGGGGGAAACATAACCACGATCAAACTGCATACCTTCAGTCACCTCGAGCTCTAATCCAAATGATTGGGATTCCTCAACAGTTATCACGCCATCTTTTCCAACTTTCTCCATTGCCTCAGCAATAATTTTTCCGATCTCTGTGCTATTTGCTGAAACTGACGCCACTTGCTCAATTTCTTCTTGAGTAGAAACTGGTTTGGCAATGGTATGCTTAAGTTCATCTACCACTGCTGCTACGCCCTTATCAATTCCTGATTTAATAAGTAATGGATTTGACCCTGCAGCTACATTCTTCATGCCCTCGGAAATAATGGCCTGGGCAAGTAATACTGCAGTGGTGGTTCCATCACCTGCAACATCATTAGTTTTTGACGCAACCTCTTGAAGCAACTGCGCTCCTACATTTTCAAACTTATCCTCAAGTTCAATCTCTTTTGCAACGGTCACACCATCGTTGGTAAGCGTAGGAGAACCAAAACCTTTATCGAGTGCAACGTTGCGACCAACTGGCCCAAGCGTTACGCCAACTGCTGAACTAAGTTTATCAACGCCGCGCTTTAATGCTGCGCGCGCTTTTTCATCAAATAATATTTGTTTAGCCATACGTATTCAATTTAACAATTTAACAATTTAACAACATAACATAAGTCAATTTAACAATTTAACAAACGCTACGCTTTAACAACTTAACACGCCCGTATCCAGATTTTTATTTTTTATAATGTGTGATGATCGGTTGCTATGTTTAATTGTTAAGTTGTTATTTTGTTATTTTGATTTTCTGTTAAGTTGTTTAGTTGTTTACTTGATTACGGCTACCACCTTATCATAATCAACGACCAAAAACTCCTCATTATCAAGCTTGTAGTCATCTGAGCCGTATTTCTCAAATAAAATTTTATCACCGACCTTTAAATCAATTTTCTCCCGCTGGCCATTTTCCAGTGTTTTGCCTGGACCAACTGAAACAACCTCACCTCTAACTGGTCGTTCTTTGTCAGCTGTGTCCGGCAAAATAATGCCAGATTTAGTTACCTCATCTTCGACAATCGGTTTAATAATTAACCGACTGCCCAATGGTTCTAATTTTAATTTTGCCATAAGCGTTTCACTAAAATTAAAAATAAAAGATGAAAGATAAAAAACACATACTAAAAACGTAAAAACCGATCATTTCTATTGTTTAATTTTTTCATTTTTACGTTTTTGTTTTTGGTCTTTTATTTTTGGTTTTTTATTTCCGCACGAAGTGCGGTTAGCACTCTTGACCTTTTACTGCTAATTATATAAGAAATAAAAAAAATGTCAATAGGTAAAATTGTTGAAAACCTGTTGACAAAATTTTACCATACTTTATACTTATAAGGTAAACTTGAAATTCCGTCAGGTCTCACAAATGTGAAAACAAGCTTTCCCATTTGATTCGACCTTAGGAATTTTAAACGTAGTTCTTTTTATCAACCCCCTACAAAAGGAGGTATTATGAAAGAATCAACAGCTGTCACCCTCTTTGTCATTCTCTTTGTGGCAGTAGCGTTTCTGGGACTGGCAACAAGAGCGCAGTATGTCGAACTCGACGCTACGAAAAGCCAAAAAAATCAGCATCAAGCATGGCTCATACGCCTACAAAATGATGTGCAAAAACTGGGAAACAAAGACAGAGGACGTGAGTATCATCTCGCATTATCAAACGAGACCATTGATTCACTCATGACAGTTATTTCAGGTGATGGATATGAAAGCTTGGTCAATGCATTATCAGCCTTACAACA
>JALLOP010000110.1 GCA_027718005.1 Patescibacteria group bacterium AH-259-L07
AGGAAATGCGGGCGGACAAAGAGTTGCGACAGATTCCTGTCATTATTCTTACGAATTTAGGACAGGAGTCAGATATTGAGAAATGCAAAAAACTAGGGGCAGCGGATTATTTAGTCAAATCTGATCATACCCTGAAAGAGATAATTGAGAAAATAAAAACATATCTAAAAAACTAGCTTGTACGAACTACAAGCTCCAGTTACAAGCTAAAAAGCTAAATTTATGCAATATTATTATATTTTGGGATTACAAATAAGCACAGACGACATTATCACGTTGAGCATAAGTACTATTGCGATTATTGTTGCTCTGATCGCCTTTTACTACTTGTATCATGCTTCAAAAGTAATGGCCGGCGGCGCACTTAAGAGGGCATTTTCAAGAATTGCTATCAGCGTTGTATTGATGATCTATACGGTTGCTTTTCTTGTTTTTTCTTTTGGTCCTTTTGATTTAACAGAAGAGATATGGGTGGCATTTATTGGTCCGAGCGTATGGTTGCTGGGAAATATTTTTTTACTGGTCGGCGTCAGAGAGATAGCGAAACTCGCTCGGAAAGAGTAAGATCACGAGAACATGAGAACATGAGAACAATTTTCCTTCAGAAACCTTTTGCAAAATAGTTTCTCATATGCTTTCAATTGTGATAAAATTATGCCACGTTTCTAATACAATCAACAACTAAGGCATATGGTGAGATATAATACATTAAAACAAAGGCCGAAACATTTTACTTCTTTTACAGGATTAACCGTACAAGAATTTAATACGTTAGTTGCGCGACTCAGAGATGGCTGGCGTACCCAACGGATTGAACGATTGAATAAAAACAACCCTGACCGCCAAAGAAAGATTGGTGCTGGCAGAAAAAAGATTCTCAGCGCCCTTGAGGATCAACTGCTCGTGGCTTTGGTGTGGGCGAAACTCTATACCTCGTATCGTATACTTGAATATCTTTTTGGTATAGATGAAAGCACGGTGTACCGAACCATCCGGGAGACAACGCCATTCTTACAGGATATATCCATCTTGCCAAAGCCCCGAAAGGGCAAAAAGATTACCACGCTTGAAGGATTAAGAAACATACTCCCTGCTTTAGATACCATCTTAGCTGATACTGCTACTGCTGAAGAGAAGTTATTACGACCTCAAACAAAACGAAAAAGAAAGCAATACCATCCAGGCGAGAAAGAGAGTGTTACGGTTAAAACACAAATTGCGGTGAAGGGGCAAGAGCCAATTGTGCCCATCTCACGAGCTAGCCCTGGTAGAAAACCTGCCGATCGAGTTTTCATCGAACCATCATTGCCAGAGGTTATTCCTCAAGAGGCTCCTGCGCATCAGAACAAAGGATATCAAGAAGTGAGTAAAGCCGCTCCTGATGTACCTGCGCCTGTTCTCCCCAAACGAACAAGAAGCCGTGAAGAACTCGCCCGTGAAAAATTACATAAACTCGTGGTTCGGCCTGGTCATATTTCTGAGGCTGATTTTGATCTCTCTGTTTCCGAGGCGAAGAAAAAGAACAAAGAGGCAGCAGATGTTTTAATTCAGAAAGGTTTAATCAAAGATGAACAGCTCGGAAGGTTGCTTGCTGAAGAGGGCGGGTATCCGTTTATTAATTTGAGAAAAGAGAAAATAGATGAGAAGATGCTCACCCTCATACCAGAGCTCGTGGCTCGGTCAAGGGGCGTGATTGCATTTGAGAGAGGAAAAAAGGGGATCAAGATTGGTATGCTTGATCCTACTGATTTAGAAATGCGGCATTTTATAGAAAAGCGCACGGGCGAGAACGTCGTGCCCTACTTTATCACGAAACAAGACCTTGGTGAGGCGCTGTTTAAGTATAAGCCATCGTTGGAAGAAGAGTTTGGAGATATTTTGAAAACGCTCAAAGACAAGAGTTTAAGCAGGGTTGAGCGAGATGAGGCCACGGTTAAGATGGTTGACGCACTCCTCATGTATGGCTACCAAAACAATGCCTCTGATATTCATATTGAGCCGTATACTAAAAAGGTCATGGTTCGTTTCAGGATTGACGGGGTCATGCATGATGTTTTGGAGATCCCCAAGAGCTTATTAGATTTTATTATCACGCGTATTAAGATTTTGTCGAGGATGCGTACTGACGAGCACCGGGCAGCTCAGGACGGCAAGTTCCGTTTTGGCATTAAAGAGGGGGCTGTTGATATACGAGTCTCTGTTGTTCCGGTGACTGAAGGCGAAAACGTGGTCATGCGTATTCTCTCGGCCAGGGGCCGCCGGTTTAATTTAACTGACCTAGGGTTTTCTGCACGAGATTTAAAAAAAATACAGCGTGCAATTCGTCGACCGCATGGTATGATTCTCGTGACTGGTCCTACGGGGAGCGGGAAGACAACAACACTGTATGCAATCTTGAAGATTTTAAATATACGAGATGTTCATATTTCTACGATTGAAGATCCAGTCGAGTATGATGTCGAAGGGGTAAGCCAAATTCAGGTTAATCCTAAGACGAATCTTACGTTTGCCAAGGGTCTTCGCGCCATCGTGCGTCAAGATCCAGATATTATTATGGTTGGAGAAATCAGAGACAGAGAAACAGCAGGCATTGCGGTTAACTCTGCGCTCACGGGCCATTTGGTATTGTCAACGCTTCATACCAATGACGCAGCTACCACCTTGCCGCGGTTGTTAGATATGAAGGTTGAACCATTTTTAGTTGTTTCAACCGTTAATGTGGCGATTGCCCAGCGATTGGTAAGAAAGGTTTGTGAAAAGTGTCGCGCTTCATATAAACTCACGAGGGAGGAAAAAATAAGTATTTCTGGAGAGCCAACCGTGATGAATATTTTAACTGAAATGGGTTATGTAGACCTTGATAAGATTACGTTGTTTCGGGGTGGTGGCTGCAAGGCATGTGCGGGGAATGGGTATGCTGGTAGAATTGGTATCTACGAGGTATTAGAGATGGAGGAGAATATACGAGAATTAATACTTAAACGTGTTTCAAGTGCTGAGATCATGAAAGCAGCAATTACAAACGGGATGACCACTATGCTCTATAATGGAATAGAAAAAGTATTTCGAGGAATAACGACGATAGAGGAGGTACTAAGAGTGACAAGAGAATAAATTTTAGGTATGGCCGAACAAGAAAAAAAAGCTAAAAAAAGTATTTTCGAAACCGAAATTAGTATTGGCGGTGTGACGTTGACACAAAAGGCATTGTTAGCACGACATCTGTCGATAATGCTCAAATCAGGACTGAGTATTGTTGAGGCACTTGAGATTGCGAAAGATGCGGGTACAGGGAAGCTAAAAAAAATATTAAATAATATCATCGGTTCAGTCCGGTCTGGTCGATCATTGTCTGACAGCCTAAAAGATCATAAGCGTGTTTTTTCAGGGCTTTTTGTCAATACAGTGTATGCAGGAGAGGAATCAGGAACATTAGAGGGGAATCTTGAAAATGTTGCAAAGCAGTTAGAAAAAGAACGGGAGCTCATTTCA
>JALLOP010000111.1 GCA_027718005.1 Patescibacteria group bacterium AH-259-L07
GCAATGTTTAGATTCATGAAAATGCTTAATCGTATTTTTATATATACCATTGTCTGATTTTGCTCCTGCACACTGGCAAGCTCTATTAAAAAGTTTTCGCGGTAAAAGTTGAGAAATTCTATCATTGTGCCGCTGAAGTGGTGCACGTCGCGGAATCGGAAGACCCATTCTCCGATAAAATTGGAGTTCCATGGGAATAATACGATATGCCTTGCCTGAAACCTCACATTTCAAAACATGCTCTAAAATATCATCACCAACATCAGAAATATCATCTAGAATTGTATAATCGGAAAATTTATACTTTGTATCTGATTTATAATCGCTCCATGGATAACCTTTTTGTAACGCTTGCTCACGAGTGAGTGGATAATAATCCATAGCAGCGGTCTCATTATATCCAAACGGGGAAAACTCAATGGGAAAAAACTCACCATATTTATACACTATTTCTTTGGTTTGAGATCCCTCGCTCGCCTGTTCCGATCTTATCGGAACTTCGCTCGCTCGGGATGACAAAGGGGAAGATATATATGGCATATCATTCATGTGCTGAATGATTTGAGGAACTAATTTTTCATACTCTTGTTTTGAATATTTTTTATTTAAAATACAATACTCTTGATCTCTTAAATTAGCACAGCCAAAACAATTATTACTCCCTGCAACACTATAGCAATACTCTAGGCGAGAAGAATGCATGCTTTTTAAAGGATCTTTTGACATACAATACGAAAGAAACTTAGAATTATAAACTCCTCCACCGCTTGCACATTCATACCCTAATTCTGAAGCGCCATGAGATGTTTCATCATAACTATCTTTTAGCCAGCCGCCGATATAAATATTTTTAGCATCTTCTACTTCTTCAACATTCCAGCAATTATGCGCATTTTTTGATTCATGAATAAAATTACCATCAGAATTAACTGATTTTATAACAAAGGCATCACGATGAGGCACTAAAAGCCGAACGTTTGCCGCTTTTTGCTTTAGTTTTAAAAGATTTTTATAACTGCTAAGACTACTATCCTTTAAAAACTTCTGATATTCTTGTTTTGAATATTGTTGATTAAAAACACAATATTTTTTATTTCGCAGTCCGGCGCAACCAAACACATTCATACAATTTCTACAATCATACGAAAGAATCGTATCCTGACAATCAAAACATTCTTGTGAAAATACTGTTCGATAACATCGCTCACAATTGATATTTTCATAACACAACTCACTATGAAGGACCCAAAAATTGTCAAAGCAATCTTTGCCATACAACTCATACGTATTATATGCTGAATCTTGATTATAATGTCCACCAACATTTAAATAACAATTCTTGTCATCTGTTTCCTGATTTACCCATTCACTATTTACAATATTTGAACTTAACAATGAAATATGAGGCGTTCGCAATAACAACTCTTTAAACTGCTCAAAAAATGGTTTAGTAAAATCATATTCTTTACCACAATCCAATGAATTCCATTTATCAGACCACCAGCACTTTTTACAATACATTGGATATGGCTTATCTGGAGAAACACGAGATATCACTTCTTTCCCGCATAAATCACATTTTCGTTTATATAACGCCCGTTCATTGCGAAATGCAATTCGTCTCTGCTCTCGACACTCGGGGCAAAAGGTCGGAGGCGGGACCTTAATTTTCTCATAAAAATCAAAATCATCAGGTTCGATCACAAACTTTTGTTTGCAGTTTTGGCAGATTTTAGTTTCTGTTTTCATATGACTTCGGATTGACCCCTCGCCCAGCAAAACTGGGTGAGGGGTTTTTCACACAACTTCTTGTTGATAGCAGGCTTCGCAGTACACAATTTCTTTTCGCTCTGGTGCATATGATGTTTCAAACTCATTAGGGCAATGGTTATCTCTGTGGAAATGTTTCACCGTGTTTTGATAAATTTTGTTGTCTGAAGTTTTGCCGGCACACTGGCATTGGCGATAATGAAATTTCGGAGGATTACGCCAGTAAAGTCTTTCAGTATGACGACAATCAACGCACTTCCTTGGAAGCGGTAAATTTCCGTTCTGTAAGAACGCGTATTCTTGAGGAATAATACGGTAAGGACTTTTACACTCTATACATTCAATAATTTCATCCACCACCCCTAGAGAAGACTTCTCATTTGTTTCGGAGAGTTCTTCTGCGCGCAGAGTAATATCATATTTCCCTTTTTCAACTGCAACCCATCCATAGCCCTCAGAAATTACTTCTTCTTTAGTAAGCGGAAAGTGCTCTTGGGCAATAGTGTTATTGTATCCATAAGGATTAAGTTCAATTGGAAAAAATTCTCCGTAGCGATACTCCCTACTACCTTTATCAATATAAGGCATTTTATTCATATGTCTTTTAATTCGTGAGACAAGTTCTCTATACTGCGACTCGCTGTACTGCTTATTTAAAATACAGTATTGCTTCTTGCGAAGCCCTACACACCCAAAAAGATCGGAGGAGGATTTGCAAAGCATGCTATATTCAAGATTCCCTACATCAGGCCAACAGTCAAAACAAAACTTTAAAAAGTAGGTGCCTAGTCCGCACACTGAATTTTCATAACTGAGTTCATTATTCGCGCCCCAGACAGTATGGTCATAACAGTTTTTATTTGAGGGAACTAACATGTACTGTACATACTTACAATCCTCGCCTCCCTTAACGAGATATCCGTACGAAATATTCTTGGAGTTCATAATGTACTCACCCGACACATTCACATTCTTAACTCCTTGTATAAATTTATTGGGAAACTGGAGCCAAAATGCGTAAGCTTTTTCTCTTGCACGATTAACGCCTTCCCACGTGGAGAGCTTCATTTCTTTAAGTACCTTGTAGTATTCTCCCTTCGCATAGGGTTGGTTATAGATATGATATTTTTTACCCCGTAAGTTAACACATCCAAAACAATTGCTGCATCCTCGACAATTTTTTGAAAACCACACGTTTATGCATTCCTCACACTGTGATGAGTAGTATGCTTGATAGCAATGCGTGAGCCAAAACCCTTCGTAGCAACGTTGGGAATCAGTAGTGTGAGAACAGTCTAGACAAAAATTTGACCGATCAACACCATTTCCATACGCACAGTCTTCATCTACGTTTGAGTTAAACATCAGGTAACAATTCTTTAAGTCAGATGCATTTGCACAATGTTCACTGTTTATCATTCTCAACACAGATTTGTTATACCACGGTACTTCTCGCATAAGATCACGAAATTGGTCAAAAAATGGACGAGAGAAATCGTACTCTCTGCCATACTCTAATGCATCCCAATTATCCGACCACCATTCTTTCTCATCATAGATTGTCATTCCTGCGTCTTCTGGCAAAAGCGCAAGAATGCTCTTATTTGATTTCGTGCTTTTAACGCGAAAAAGTCTTCGTTCGTTCCGAAAGGCTGCCCGACGCTGAAATCGACACTCTGGACAAAAAGTGGGCGGCGGGACCTTGA
>JALLOP010000112.1 GCA_027718005.1 Patescibacteria group bacterium AH-259-L07
CACTTCTTGGCCTAAATCCAATACATAGGGAAATTCTATGCCATGCTTTTTTACAAATTGTTTCATATTGTCCATTCCTTCCCCCGGGTAATTCGGATCATTGCTGTTGATTCCAATAATAAAAATCTGGTCATTAAACTTCTTATATAAATCTACAATATCATCAATCTTTGCCAACACATACGGACAATGGTTGCACATAAAAATAACTAACAAACCCTGCTTTGAGGAAAAATTACGTAACGTATATGTTTTGCCATCAACACTAACTAAACTAAAATCTGGAACTTTGTCGCCTTTATTCAATTGTTGTTTTGACTCTATCAACACCATATATTCTACGTATTATTTTTCTTTTTTTCTTTTAAAACCTCTGTTGCCTGTCTTACTGTTTTTTCTAATTCTTGTATATGACTTTTTTCTTTTTCTTTTTGCTCAGCTTTGATAACGCGTTCCTCTGCTTTTATCTTTTTTTCTATTACATCTTTAATCTCATGAAACTGCAAAATAGAAAACACGACTAATGCAGAAAAAGTAATGCCAATTAAATTAAAGAAAAACAGCCCTAAGGATCCTACAATCATTTCCCATTGAAAAAGTGAGATAGCAATACCCAAGACTGATAGCGGAGGAATCAATGCTACCGTAATTGCCACGCCCGGAAGAACCTCGGATTCTGAAGGGCGGGACAGAGCATACGCAGCTGCCGCGCCTGAAAACAATGCAATCAAAAAATATGCCAAATTAGACGATACGCGGGAAACAATTTCAGGCGTTATTTCTTTACTAATAAACATCAAGGAAATAAGCGCAGAAATAATCACTACCACTCCTGCTGATCGAGCAATAACAATTCCTCCCCGCTTCATAAGCTTTCGGTCGCCTACCACGACACCCATGGAAAGACTTAAAATCGGGAACAAAATTGGTGTCACCAACATGCCGCCAATAATAACCGCAATATTATTTAACAATAAACCAAAGGTAACAATGACGGAAGAAAGAACCAACATTAAAAAAAATCATAGCTTGGCGTACTTTCTTCAAACAATTTATCAAACACTTTTTTCTTTTGTGTTTTAGTAATTTTTATTGGTTTTAAAATCATAGATTAAGTATACCATATTAAATAAATAATACCATATGACAAGTTATATACTTAAAAAGATGAGAATGTTCCTCACCTTTTACACATTGATTCTTCAAAGACCCCACCTATCCTCCTTTCTTTTTTATATCTGAACCATTTATACGGTATCATGGTTTTAAAGCTTTGTCAATCTCATATACAAGATGGTATAAAGGGACTACGAATTCAAAAACGAGGACATGCCTGCCTCGTTTTATAAATGTGGATTTAATTTCTTAATCAACTTTGCAAACCCTTTTGCATAATTATCTTGATAATTGTCAGGGTAATAAGGATGGGGTTTCTTTTCTCTTTCATATATATCTTTTATGAACTCCGGGAGAAGAAAGTAGACCTCGAGCGCTGTTTGAATCAAATGCAATGATTGTTCTGAAAACTTCAATGGCAGCTTTATTTTGTACACACTCCCAATATTCAAACAGCCAAGGAGATGCGCCTCTACTAAATCCCAAGAAGTTAAAGCAGCTGCTAAAAGCTCACCGTCAGGGAAGTCTTGCATAATGTATTCACATCCAACTTTTACTGCAATTGCCTCGCCCATATCAGTTTCTTCAGTATCATCAAAGCAATGGGTAATCTCATGTACAATTCCATAACAGAGCCATGTCATTGCAGAAACAGTTACTTTTTTACCAGAATATAAATCAAGATCATGACCTAAACCTCGCTTTGCTCTCTCAACTTCTCTTGCAGACAACTGTACTATATGCCACGGTGTTTCTTTGTCTGATTCATATTTTATCCACTTAATACAAGAGGGGGTAGATGCTTCTTCTGAAACAACCAATATATATTCATTGCAATTATTAGTTTTGAGCCGCTCCCAATACTTTTTAAAAATAGGTAACACCCATTGGTACAATTCTTGCTCCTTATAACCAGCGCCTTGCAAAGGCACTCTGTCCTCATATTGTTCCACACTATCCTCCTTTCTAAGGTGCAAATAATTACATACTACCTACAGGTTAACACAAATAAAAACTTTGTCAAAATTCAAAAAGGCCAGCAATCTCTTCCTACTGACCTTTACAATTGAGTGAGGCTCCTTTTTAATTCCATCAATCTTCGCTTAATATAAGGGAGATAATTTACTCCATAAGGAACATATACTCTGACGTGATATCCCTGTCTCACTAATCTTTTTTGTAATGCTTTCTTTCTCCCTAAAAGCATTTGGAATTCAAATAAAGTTTGCGGAATCCTATGTTTGACAGCTATATGCTTGGTAAACTCTATGATTTCTTTATCAGCGCTGGTAGCAATAGCTGGACTTCGCCCTGTTAGTAAAACAAAAACTATTAAAGCTTTAAAGCTCTTGCTAATATCTTTTTTAGATTGATGTGCAATATGTTTTGATTCTACGTAAGCGCCCTTGCATAGTCTGATAGGAATTCGCCTTTTACAAAACAGGGTAACATCCTTTCTGCTCTTAAAAAGCGCGGCCTGTATGGCTACCCCAATATCGTCATAATACGTATTGAGTTTAAGCACCATATCTAAAATCTTTTGATTATATTCTGAACTCTCCATGTCAACCCAGACAAATGTATTAAAACAACGTGCTTTTTTTAAAATCTGATGTATATTACTTTTACAAACCTCTTTGCCCTTTTCGGGGAGTGAAAGTCCAAGATGAGTGAGTTTTACAGAAATACACGCATCTAATTGATGTGCCTTGATATCATCCAAAAGATGACAATATTCCTGTGCTGCTTTCCGTGCGTGCGCCACTGATGTTACCTCCTCATCCAAAATATTAATTTGAGCCCTGATTCCCTTTTTATTGAGACTCCTTACAACATTGATTGCTTCCTTTGCTGTTGCGCCAGCAACATAGCCAGGGAAGTACTTTAAAATGCTTGCTAGAAGCTTCGACATTTGCAACTCCTTTTTGTTAAAGAACCATAAACTAAATATAGTATAGCACAAATCAAAACTTTGTCAAAAATTTTATTTGACAAATCTTTCTACCATTATACAATAATAAAGGATATTTAGTCTCTTAAATTTTAAAGGAGGGAATCATGAGTGAAAAAGAAAAAGATACTAAGGGCGGAGCAAATAACGACCAAGAACTCAGGCCAGAAGATTTTATAAGAAAACCTGCAACAGAACGACTAAAGAAAAAGTCTAAAAAATGGCAAAATAATTTTCTGGTCCACGGCGTTCCGCAAAAACAATGTAAATGCGAATACCACCAGCAAGACTAACATAAAGCAAAATACGGGTACCGGGTATCCGTATTTTTCTTTTTGCATACAATTAGCAGG
>JALLOP010000113.1 GCA_027718005.1 Patescibacteria group bacterium AH-259-L07
CATTTACATTTACCCTCCCAAATTTTTCTTTCACCCGCACCAAGTTTTTTCGAAATTTGGGTAGGTAAAAAAACTTAGGAGGATAAAGGAGGAAAGCAATGGCTGAGATAAAGGTTCAAGGGCCTAAGATACCCGTAAACGAGGATTTGTTGAAACAATACCTGCCAGATTTTTTAAAGATGATGTCTAAGAGTAGCAAAGATTATCGAGAAAGAGCTATATTTTTTGGAAAAAATGTTCAAGAGCTTAGTAGAGCAAAAGGAACGTATAAATCTGTTTCTCTCCCGAGCCATATAAAACCCAGTCTTATACGAGGTACATTCCATACGCATCCTCTTGGATTCGCGTCCCCTGCTTATAATGATTTTAGAATTTTATTTTTTACGGATTTCGGAATCATAGGAGTACGATATGAATCTCTTGTTAGCCACAAGACGCCGGGACAAACTCCTGAGGAAGTGATTCAGATGGTAACTCTTTCTGCAGTCAAAAAGCGCATAAGTCCAACTGCAAGAAATTATTGGGGATTGATCCTAGATATTCCAGGTATTTGCTGGCTATACAACAAGAAGCCGATGTTTTTTATCTCACAATTTTTAGACCAGTGGACACTTTCGAAAGACGGCGAATGGCGCTATTGCAATGGGGATCAGCCCCAGTGGGTAAAAGAGTACAAGGAGTTTCGTAAGTAAGCAAAAAAAAACCAAAACATAGAGATGGATCAGTATTGTATACCATAGGAAAATAAATAAGTGCGATAACCTCGCACTTATTTTTTTCGAGGATTAGACCTCTTTTTATTAAAAGCTTCTTCAGGATTTAATACCAGTATTCAAAATTTTCCTTTGTTATCTCGGGTTAAAGTTCCTTTTCTCCCTGCAATTCTCAAAGCGAGATGAGGAATTATCACCGCCAGAAAACATAGCATGAGTATAATCTCCAAAATCATTCCTCCAAAAAGTTTAAAGGAATGCAAAAATACTCTTTTTATCCCCCATTTTTTTTCATCATCATAAAGAATATCAGCATGATGAAAAGCTATGATTAAATTAAAAACCCAAAATAATCCAATCAGAATGGGCCAAAAAAACCACTCTTTATAATACACACCAACAAAAAGTAGTGCAGGAATAACTATAAGGCCTACCCAGCTTACCATCTTATAAAACTTTTTTCTAGTCATTCTTCTCCCCCTCGTATAATTGTGAAAAGAACCATTACTTCTTTATACTACCTCGCAGTTGAAATGAGGTCAAGCTCGCTTATCCACAGGACCTGGGGTCTGCGTTGTTGTTAAATTGATATTACATTCTTTATTGTTAAAATAAATTTGAAGTAAATTCGGAGGTCCGACCTCCGAAACTTACAGTAATTTAACAATAATTTGTAAATTTACAGTTAAGTCAGTAGAAAGGTTATCCACTGTTATCCGCAGGTAGATTATAAATATATGTGGTATAATGGTGTTGACAGGTTATTGAATTTCTATTGACTTCTATTGACTTGCTATTGACAGGAATCAATAAATTTGCTACTATATATTTGTAGTAGAACGCCCGTCTTTTAGTGAGGGTTTAAAAGAAAATATATAGAAATAGGTCGGACTATGAATAAATTTATCCTCAAAAAAGAGCTGAATGGAGCTTTTGCCGCAATACGGTGGAATTGTATTATTTAAGCTCCTTTATTTTATTGATATGAAACAAAAAATGAGAAATACAAAAAAACAAGGAATGCTTGAAATTTTTGTTTACCCTGAAGGCAAGCAATTCGTTGGAGTTTGTTTAACTTTTAATATTGTTGATGTAGGAAAAGATCCCCGAACATTACTTGATAGTTTAACAAAAGCGGCGCTCGGACACGTTCAAGTAGTAATAAAAAAGAATCTTAGCGATGATTTGCTTAATCGTCCTGCTCCTCAGGAATATTGGGATAAATACGAGGAATGTTTGGTTTTGAGAGAAATGAAAAAAATGGTAAATAAAAAGAAGTCTCCATCAACTGTTTCTTTAGTAAAACAGCTGGCTTATTAGAATTATTATGCCCCGTGGATTAAAGAACTGGACATACAAGGATGTTGTGAGCTTTCTTAAGGCTCACAATTTTAATTTATCTCCATATGGGAATATACCGGGATCTCATTATAGTTACTTTGTAAGCCCTGACGGGAAATATGTAGTAGATGTGCATTTCATTCAAAAACATAAATCTTATCCTCCAAGGACATTAGAAACCATGATTGTCAATTCTGGTATTCCAAAGCCGGAATGGAGAAAATGGGCTAGAGGCCAAAAAAAATAAATTATACCAAGTTAGGCTATTACTTTACTTGCCATTTTGACAAGTTTTTTATTACAAAAATAAAGAAGTGATAGTTCTTTTCACAAAGAAAAGACAATCCTACTGTTGTGGATAAGTCATGAGAATAGGTCAAAAAAAGAGAAAGCCCCAGCAAGTTTTGCTGGGGCTATGAATCGGGTTAACTCTTTTTTAATCTCTCAATGGTATGATGCGGGTTGAGAGGTTCACCAGTTGCATTATAGACAAGTTCAGACCAGGGCTGAGATGCTCCGTGCTTAAAATAGTTCTCTTGTAAAAACGGTTTTAACTGAGGGTTATGAATCATATCCCCGTAACATGATTCAAAATGATGAATCGTTTGATCTTTGATTAAACTCGCAATAAGATAATCTATAGAACAAACTGGATTAATAGTAAAGTGTTCTATATATTTTGCAAAATCCAAACCGTCTCTCTCAAGGGGAATTCCATATCGTTTGTATACGTTCTGGAATAAATGTGCAATATTTTGATAAGGATGAGTATACATTTCTTTTTCAAAGTAAACTTGAGCTAAATCCCAGCGGAGTTGCCTTGCTTCTCTTTCTCTACCAAGATGGCCTGCTTTTTCAATTAAATTTTTGGGAACTGAAGCATATTCTCGTAACCATTGTGGTTTGGTAGTAATATCTTTAAAAATATCAGCAACTCCCTCGTCAAGACATCTTTCTATGCCATGAGAGCTAACATGCGGCTGGAGAATATAATGGTGATAGAGGGCATGTCCAAATTCATGAATAAGGGCTCGAATACTGTGTAAACCATGTTTCAGGCTGGCAACGATTCGGATATCGTTGGGGTTTATCGTATGTGTAGTAGCAACATTTCCGACTGTTTGCGCTTCTAGATGAACTGGCAGACTATCTACCTCAAAACCTAAATCAGCAAGAGTAGTTTTAACAAGAGACACAGCATTATCTGGGGTAAAATAAGAGTCGAGTAAATCTGCTGTCTTTTCCTCCACCTTTGTTCTGTCTTTTTCTATCTCCGGATATACATCTAGAATAAAACGCTCCAGTTGTTCTATTGTCTGGGAAAGAAACAGTTTGTCAAATCCGCGT
>JALLOP010000114.1 GCA_027718005.1 Patescibacteria group bacterium AH-259-L07
CCTCATTTTGTTGGATAAAAAGAACTATCACTTATATACTACCTCATGAGTGAAATAATGTCAAGCTTGCTGTGGTTATTCACACGGCACAGGAGACAATCTCTGCTCTTTCTAAAAAAGAAAACCCCAGTGATTTTTACCTGGGGCTTTGTTAAGGTCATTCTTTTTCTTCTTTTCCATCAATTATTGTGAAAATACTTTTCAGATGATTTTCTACAATTCTATGGAATCCTGCATAAAACTTCTCTCGCTTTTCTGTTGATTGTCGGTTAACGCCTGGCCATGGAGAGTTGACAAGTGACTCTATGCCTCTCTGAAGCAACGACTCAAACCTTTGGCGAGTAATTAATCGTCTTGACCAAGTATTACTTTGTAATGTCTCTGCTATATTTTCTTCTATCATTTTTTCTACTGTTAGTAGAGTGTCTTCAATCACCTTGATAGCTTCATCTAGTTTTGCCTGCCATTTTTCATCTTGAGAAACTAAGTGGTGGATCTTTTTAATTTCTTCATCATTCAAGTTTTTAAGGATTTCACTAGATGTTTCTTTTTCATCTGATTCTTGAGGTAACTTTGTGGCTATCTCTTTGCCAAAATCTGATGCTTGAAATTTGAGCTCTTGAGAAGCCTTCATTAATTCATAAAGGGAACTAAGTATGGCGAGGATTTTTTCTATCGGTGATGTGACAACACCATTGGAGTCGAGTTCATCAGGTATTTCTACCGGATCACTGCTTAAGCACTGCAAAATTGTTTTCCAGCGCAAGTCAATATATTCTTTTATGGACAACATGTTTTGTCTCCTTGATTTGAGTGAAAAGAACCATTCCTTCTTTAGAGTAGCACATCCGAAAAAAAAGACAATTCTACTGTTGTGGATAAGTCATGAGCATAGAGGATATACTCAAAACAAAAGCCCCCGCAAGTTTCGCGTGGGGCTTGTGAGATGTTCGGTTACTAATCTTCATTCCATAAAGAACGTTTTTCCCAAAGATACTGAATATAAGGATAAGGCCTCTTCTCCTCTAAAATGTTGATTACTTCAACATATCCATCAATAGCTTTCCTTTTCTCTTTGGGATCAGAAGAACTTTCTTTCTCTTGAGCGTATTGTAAAAAGAGTTCTTTAGCTTCTTCGAGGAGGGCCGGATTGTTATCTATCCAGCCTAAATCTCTTAGACCATCAATCAATTTAGGTATATCATTTTGTTTTCGAACTTCCTCAAT
Organism: Patescibacteria group bacterium AH-259-L07; assembly: GCA_027718005.1. Lineage (GTDB taxonomy): Bacteria > Patescibacteriota > Patescibacteriia > UBA2591 > UBA6264 > JALLOO01. Next base: position 1,228 of record JALLOP010000114.1, read on the forward strand.
AGTTTTCTGAACAAACCTTTTTGCTTCTTTGTTATCTATCCAGTTTAAGTCTATTAGAGCATCAATTAGATCCGCTACATTACTTTGTTTCTGAGTTTCTTCAATAATTTCCTGAAGCAGTCTTTTTACTTCTTTTCTGTTTCGTAATTTTGCAAAATGTTTGGCAGCTTGCCATTTGTTACCCCGTTCTTCCTCGCGCCGAGCTGCTTCTCGTAGTATCTCTTCAGCTCTGTTTACATTTCCAGCTTTTTTATAAAAGTGAACAAGACCGATTGCGTGGAGCCACTGGTATTTTTTTCCTTCCCATATTTTTTCATTAAATTCTGCCCATTTTTGCCAAGCGCGTTGAGCTCTTTCTTTATATCCCAGTCCTTCAAGGATAGGGGCTGCTACTGCAGAATCGGACTCTCCTGTTTTTTCTTCAATCATTCGAAGAAGTTGTTCGTCAATCTTTCTAACTTCTTCCTTTGCGCCTGCGCTTTCATACACTCTATAAATCCGTCCTGGTAACTGCTTGGCTTCTTTTGAGTCTTCTGGCAGAGAAGCAAGCTTTTCTTCCATTTCCTGAGCGTATTCTATTAATATCTCTTCTGCCTTTTCTGGTTCGCCTATTTTTTTATACAGTTCAGATGAGTCTATTTTTAGCAAATGTTCCTCATAGTTGTTTATCTCCCCACCTTCATATTCAGCAATCAATTCAAGGGCTATTTCTCGTGCTTTTTGATCATCACCAGCTTCTTGAAAGTTTCTTATCGCACCCCATTTTTCTAGCACGTCTCCGGTTTCTGAACATTTTTTAAGGCACTCTTCAGCCACTTTTCTTAGAAGCTGTTTTGCCTTTTCCGGATTAATTTTTTCATACCAATTTGCAGCTATAAATTTATCTCCTAATTCTTCACAAAGTCTTGCAACTTTCTCATAATAACTTTGTACTTCTGGACTTAATTCTTTTGTATCTGGCATCTTTTCCTCCTTTACATTGAAAAGAACTATCACCTATATACTACCTCATGAGTGAAATAGTGTCAAGTTTGCTTGTCCACATGTTTGTTTATCCACACCATGACAGCATGGAGAAAATCTCTGCGTTTCTTTTCGTTAATAAAAACCCCGCTTTCTCTTGTGCAGAGAAGCGGGTATTTTTTAATGTTGAGCTTTTGAGCTAACCAAATTAGTCTTCAGTAATTTTTCCACTATTTATTCGTTGACACGCAGACGGCGGGAGTGGGTCAGGGAAGATTAAATGCCCGTATAACCAAAGCTGCCTGCGCTCGCGTCTCCATTTCATCTTTTGCAAATCAGTATCATTAAAGTGTATGATGAAATCCATACACCTGGCAAATCCAGATAATACCGAAGCCAACACAAACGGACCGAACACGACAAGGGCTATGAAGAACTCTATGTTTTCATCACTCATGGTGACATCACCACAAACACCACAAAGTCCGAGCACCAGGAGAACAATAATCACTGTTCCCATTCTCAGTACCTCCTTTTTATTCAGTGAAAAGAACCATTCCTTCTTTAGGGTAGCATATCTAAAGAAAAGACAATCACACTCTTGTGGATAAGTCATGAGCATGGGCCAATATCTCCACAGAAAAAAACAAGCCCCCGCGATTTTCGCTTGGGGTTTTTTCGAGAGATGGTTTATTTTACCATCTTTTCTTGCTCTAGATTTTTCTTTTCCTCCCTGAAGATCAAAATAGGGGTTATAAGATTGCTTTCTTTTATCTCAGTTTTACAACCGTTAGGATAGACAGGGATAAACGTTATTGTTTTTAGTGTAATTTCTTTCCCGCACCCTGGACATACAACATAATAGATTGTCTCACCAATAAACCGATATTTTTGAAGTTTGTTTTCTTTCTTCAATTTAAATTCGCATTCGCATATAGGACAACACACGATTTTTTTAGAGAACGGTTGCCTCAAGTTTTCCATATTTCCTCCTTTCTCTGGCTTGTTTATGTTACTCTTTGAGTATATATAAATATAGGTATTCTGTCAAGTCCGTTAGAAGTCCGTTAGAAACACTGTCTGTGGATAACTTTAAAAATGATATTTTGGTTAGTCTGCGGTGAGAGTTTCTAAC
>JALLOP010000115.1 GCA_027718005.1 Patescibacteria group bacterium AH-259-L07
GTAATCTCGCTTTCAATAATAGGACCGTCTGGATACGTCTCATCAATAGGAATCTCAATCACATCTTCCCATTTAAATCCTAATGCTTCAAAAAGCTCTCCTGATTTAAATGCTCGTTTTTTTCCATTATCTATAAGATAAATACCAGCGCTATCCGGGTATTTAATTAAAGTGCCATTGAGGCGGCCTGTAATTAACTCGCCATCTAGATAGGTTTCGCTTAAGGGAATTTCAATTACATTTTCCCACGTAAAGCCAAGTTTTTCAAATATTTCTCCTGACTGAAATACGCGCTTTTTCCCATTTTCTATAAGATAAACCTCTGGTTTATCGAGGTATTTAATTAAGGTACCGTCAGCTCTACCTTGCATTTGTATAACAAACTGAAAACTATTAACAATCATTTCAAACGTGGTTTTGAAATTGGCCTCTTTTTCTATCCCCACACTATATGAAAGTATATACACTCTATCGTCCTTTGCTATATAAATAGTTAAACGAGTCGGATTCCATACTGCTGACTGATTATTAACAATTGTTTCATATAATAAGCTTTTATCTGTCTGCGGCGATTGTTTTAAGTACCAGTCAACAACAGAGAGGCGCTCCGGATTATTATCAACAGTAGCGCTGAAAAATTCTCCTGTGTTGGTAATAATGAGTACTTCTTGATTATCTGTATCGGGGAGAGCACGAGCCAGCCATTTACTGGGATAGAAAAAGCTGTATGAATACGTGGGGTTAGTATACACATTAACTAATCCTGAAATCGCAAGCTTATCTTCAGCCGCACTTAACGGATGCATAAGCCCAATTACTTCTTGGCCGTCAGGATTACCATCTGCATCTGAATCAGGATTATTCATCTCAAGAGAAAATACATCTTCTTCAACATCAGTTAAACCATCATTATCTGAATCCACGCTTGAAGGAATATTCTTGCCGATTTGAAACTCTTCTACTTTGGGCGCTAATTTATCTTTATTTACCATGAGTGCAAAGGTGCTAGAGGGAAATATTTCAAGCTCAATACTTACTATATTATTTTCTGTATCAATTGTTGAAGGGAGCGGTGTCCATAAATCATTTTTAAAATATCCAAGCACTATATCTTCTTCCCACTTTTCATCAATCAATGTTTCATCATAAAACATTTTTAACGTTCCGGTCTTATTAAGGACAATATCAGAGGGAGTAAAGGTATATAATGCGCCAACAATTTTATATAAACTCTGCTGATATGATTCTTCTTTTTCCATCTCTTCAGTTATTAAATTGCCCGTAAGATCAAGCTGCGCTTCAGGATCTAATGCGCCTTCAGGCAAATAAAATTCAGCAGAAGTAATAACTGCTGTTTTTGCTTCATCTTTTAAAACTGCGGTAAGCGTCTGCTCTTCAGATAAAACTGGTTCAACAGGTTCCTCAACTGGTTCTTCTATTGGTTCCTCAACTATTGGTTCAACAGGTTCTTCTACAATTTTTTCGGCTGGTTCCGATTTTATCGGAACTGGCTGAAAATAGCCTTGTGCCCAAAGATAAAAACCTATGCCGCCAACAATAGCAATAAAAATAATTATTCCTGCCAAAAGTATTGTCTTTTTCCCAGCTTTTTTTCCAGGCAGCTTGGCTTTCATTTTTTTAAATTTTTCTGGCATAACTTTGATTTTTTCCTCTTCTGGTTCAGCACTCCCATCATGAGCTTCTTGAAGAATTTCCTTTTTCTCTAACTCAGGTGTTTCAAGTACTGCTTCTTGCGGTGTTTTTTCTGGTTGTTGTTTCTGTCCTAATATATCGGGGCGAGACTCGCCCCCTTCGGGGGCAGCTGGCTTTTCAGCTTCTTTTGCTGGCGGTTCTTCTTTTAGGGGTGATACTTGAGGCGATTGCGGCGGCTTTGGAGAAAGTGGTTCTGATGGTGGCTCTGTTTCGGCCCGAGGCTGATCAGCCTTTGGTTGAGGCGTTGGTTCTACTGGTGTTGGTTCTGTCACTGATGGTTCAAGTGCTGGTGATTCTAAAGGTGTTGATGTCTGTTCTGATGAAGCAAAAATATCTTCTGGTTCGTCCGCCGTTTTATCCGCCGTAGCCCCGCCTGCCGGACGGGCAGGTTCGGCAGAGGCGGAAGCTTTAGCAGAGGCGGGTTCTTCCTCCGAAGGCTTAGTAGGGGGAGTCTCTTGTTCTGGTGATGTTGGTTCAATTTCAGCCCGAGGCTGATCAGCCTTTGGTTGAGGCGTTGGTTTTACTGGTGTTGGTTCTGTCACTGGTGGTTCTTCTGGTTTAGGTTTTGAGGCCTCTGACGGTGGAATTGCCCCCTCTTCTGTTTGAGGTGGTTTTTGTTTTGATGGTTCTTGTTTTGGTGGTTCTTGTGGTTGAGGTGGAGGCGATGGCAGAGGAGAGCCTGCCGTTTCTCCTGTTTGAGGCGCTGGTTTCTCCTCCTCAGGCTTACCCTCCGCAGCCGAGTCGGAGGAGGGTTGTTTTTGATTTTCTTCAGGCATAAGCGCTTTGCTCAGTAACTAGTAACTGGTAACCAGTAACTGGTAATTTTTTGTTTCTCTTATTTACTAGTTACTAATTACTAGTTACTAGTTACTGATTACTTACTTTAATTTACTTTTTAGTTATTGTTTTTACTTTTTTATTTTTAGTTTTTACTTTAATTTCTTTATTTCTTTTTGTAAGTCCAGCAATAACGCGCCAGGATTTGGATCATTAGGATCAGTCCCCTGTTTTACTTCTTCCCCATCTAAAATTCCATCTGTGTCAGTATCTGATTCCAAAGGATCTGTTAAATAAACATCTACTTCTTCTTTATCAAAAAGTCCGTCATTATCTGAATCAGGACTATTTCTATTAGTGCCAAGCTCTCTTTCTTTCGCATCTGATAGGCCATCTGCATCTGAATCTATTGTTTCTGGTGAAGGTTCCCGCCCCGATATATCGGGGCGAGGCTCGCCCCCTTCGGGGGCGGCTGGCTCCGTGGTTGGTGTGATTCCACTTGTTTTTTTAGTGATTAAAGTATTCACACCATAGAAAATGACAAGTCCTACTACAAGTATTACTATAACAACAATTGCTATTTTAACAACCTTTTTTGTATTGACCGTCTTTTTTGCTTTAGTAGGTTGTGGTGGGGGTGCTGGTTTTTTTTCAGGAACTGCTGGTGCAGGAGGAGTTGTCGGAGGTCGGGCCTCCGATTTTGGAGGCGGCGCTACTTCAGCCTCTGCAAAAATATCTTCTGGTTCTTTTGGCAATTTTTTTTCTTCTTCAGGCATATTTATTTTACTATTTTAAT
>JALLOP010000116.1 GCA_027718005.1 Patescibacteria group bacterium AH-259-L07
GAAAAACGATCCAACCCATGGATCAAGCGCAAACTTGTCCCGCCAATAAAATGAAGGTTTTTGCTTTGTTTTTGAGAGTATAAAAATTTCAAAAATAAAGCCTGAAAATACTCTCGCAAAATGCCTTTCTTCTTTATTGGTGGAATCCCCTCAGTTTTAGCGAGCGTTAAAATATTATTCCATTGATATAAAAAATTAGCCATAATACCATTTTTTAATTTTAAAAACCATTTTTTTTATACTTTTTCTCTTAAATTGAGAAGCTATGCTGACACACCGGTCCCAAGAAAAATCCTTATCAAACTCAAATCGCTCCTCCTCAAAAGAATCTACTTGAGAAAGCAAAGGAAGGTGAAAATAAATAAAATCAACCAATGCTTTTTCAGGTAAAGCAATATGGTAAGAAAACTTTTTTTCGCTTATAACTTCAAAGCCAAAAAAATAATCTTTCTTAATATGACGATACCAAAAAGTACCTAACGGTGTCCTAAATTCAGCGGTCGTCAGGGGGGTAATACAGGTAACCATTTGCGCAACGTCTGGGATGATTCCATAATAATTTAGGGCGGTCTCGAGGCTAATATACGAGGGGTAATATATTTTTTGAGCTGCATAAAATTGATCGCCGAGCTCTGTTTCTGGAAATAAATACAATCCATTTTTAATACGCGTAAGTAATCCTTTTTTTTGCCACTGAAAAATCTGCACCCGCAGGGTTGCAATATCTTCTGTGGGAAACCATTTCACAATATCATTAAAACTAAACAAGGGATAGTTGAGTAGTTTTTTTCTTAATTGTTCAAATTTCATCGTATATTGAATTGAGAATATTATATTTTTTTATAATATTCTCAATTATAATATAATTGAATAATTTTTGCAAATATAGTTATCCACGCCCCCATTGTCATCCCGCTCCTCCATTATCATCCAGCATCCCCTTTTGTCATCCCGCGCTTCGCGCAGGATGACAAAAAAAATGGAACAGGATGACAAAAAAAGATATTAATCTAGTGCTTGTGCTTTTTCTTGCCATATTTTTGCAGACTCTACATCGCCTTTTTCTATATAGAGTGCCATAAGTGCCCGCGACCATGCAGAATCTTTAGGATTTAAACTATATCCATGAAGATTTTTTTCAATTGCCGTATCAATATCGCCTTGTAAATAATACAAGTCTCCTATTTTTTTCCATACCGCCGGCCTGCCTAATGGCATCAGCTTTAGAGATTGTATATACATTTCTTCGGCTTCTTGGTAGTCAGCTCTAAATCGAAATATATCTCCTAATTTCTCATATACTTCATTCATTTCTGCCATCACCAATTTTTGATGAACTTTGTTCATTTTTGGGTGATTTAGATCAGGATATAATAAAAGCGCGCGTTCACACCTCTCTTCTGCTTCGTCCCAAACTTGTTTATAAATTTTTAACTGGCACCACTCATTATATACCCGTGCCATGTTTGGAGAAAGTTGAGCAATATAGGTCATCGCTTCTTCAGCTTGCTTAAAATCCGCCTCAAGTTGCGTCAGCGATGCTTTAAAAGATAAGATTCGCGCAAGATATACATTGGTTTCAAAAATACGATCTTTTTCCGGGATTTTATTCATTTGCTCAATTGCTACATTGAGTAAATCAATTTTTGTTTGTTTATCTTCAGCAAGAACTCGCGCACCCCAGAGCAAATCAAGCACAAACTGTCGTTGATAAAACTGTTCAAATGGCTGATACCACAATACTTTTTTATATTTTTCAAGAACAGCCGGCCATGTATTATTTAATCCTGCAATACGCGCTTGTCTAAAATAATAATCAGCTAAAAAAACATCTATATTGTGCTGAAATACTAATATAAGAAACATAGTCAACAGAAGTATTAAAATTATTTTAGTTATGAGATGCATAAAATGACTAATGCCAAAATCCAAATGACAAACAAATGATTAAATGCCTAATGTCAAAAATTCTGTATTTAATAATTTGTCATTTGACATTGATTTGACATTGAGTAATTAGACATTTGACATTATGTAATACTATTTGGTGCTTGTAATTTGTTATTTCATGTTGGCTGGTATTTAGCGCTTGTGACTTTTAAAATAATCGCCAGGTATCCCCAAAAATATACAGCGGCAGGTATAACATGAAAACTGAACTGCAATGAAATCAAATACGCAAAAATCCCGGTAAGCAAACTTAACACCAATATTACGGAGGTCTGACCTCCGTAATTTTTGAAAATGTATTTTAAGGCAAGGTAAAATACTACGCAGATAAAAAATAAATATGACATAAGGCCTAATACTCCTGAAATTAACAAAGTATCTAAAATATCATTGTGCGCGCGGTCAGGATACGTATTAATTGCTTCAAGAGCCGCAGATGCAGGCGTATAATATTTTGCAAAATTAAGTTTTTGTACTTCTAGTCCATATCCGATTAATGGTTTTTGTCTAACTAGATCAATGCTGTTACGCCACGTAATCAACCTCCGTTCACCAGTACTTGAAAGCTGGGTTAATGTTTTTACCCGACGCTCTACATAGGTATCATCAGAATTAAACTCTAAAGGATAAAAATTAAAATAAATAAGTGCCCCTATAGAAATTCCTAATATAGCAAATGTAAAAATGGCGAATCGTCTATATTGTTTTATCCAGAAAAATATAATGGTGAAAAAGAACAATCCAAAGAAAAATCCAATCCATCCACCCCTTGACTGAGTAAAAATTAAGGCAAGTATACCAAGAAAAAATAAAGCAGCAAGAAACGGCCGCAAAAAATATTGTTTAAATACACTCCTTATCATTCCGCGCACAGTGCCGGTCGAAGTCGGACTTCGACCGACATAGGTAGGAAAGCGGGATGACAAAAGGAGAAGGCCGATAACAACCGGGATTGTTAATACTATCCACGAGGCAAAAAAATTTGGCTGGCCAAAAGTTGAAAAAATACGATAGGTACGGTGTGCGGGCTCAGCCCAGTGAAATATGTCAAACCGGATATTTGCAACAATCCATAGAGTACTGAAACAGCAGTTGCAATAACAACAGTATAAAAAATACGAAGTATCTGCTTTTTATTTTTTAAATTGAAAAACAGCACCAAAAAAAATGCAAAAAAATGGAGCCACGTAATATAGCCCATTTTACGAAAATAATATCCCCAAAAACTTATATGCGGTGATTGGGAAAAAATAGTGGCAATGCCGAGGATGACAATAAAAATAAAAGCTGGCAGAATAAAC
>JALLOP010000117.1 GCA_027718005.1 Patescibacteria group bacterium AH-259-L07
GCGTTCATCGCGGAATTAAAATAACCCAAAAATTTAATTGAGTATAAAAATATGGCTAAAGAATTTATAATAAGACATTTTGAAAAGTGCCCTATTTGTAAAAAGCCCATGAAAGCGGAAAAAGAAAGTTATCATAATGGTTGGCTTAAAGTTAAATATATATGCGCAGAACACCATAAAATCATAAAAAAAGACATTAAGAATTTTGAAATAAAATATTGAATCAAAGAGGGGATAAGGGACGTTTTTCAAAATGAAGTTAATTTGATAAAATAATAATAAGGTTTAAAGTTTTAACAACTTCTTTTTTCAAAATTTTTTGACTCAGTATTAAACAGGCAGGCCCCATAGCAAAGTCTGCGACTTGCTACGGGGCAAGCAAAAAGAATTTTTGTTTACCCCGTAGTCAAATGCGAAGCGTTTGTACTTCGGGGCCTGCCTGATGTCCTGTATAGCAGGACTTGGGGCGGGACGTGTTTTCGCAATTCTGCGCTTGTGCCATACTCATGTTTAGTTCACTGCTGAGATAAGCAGAATCTCAAAACAGATAAATTTTCTTTTCCTTATTGAAAAAATTATTAGGGGGGTGCGCGATTAAAAAAAATGTAGAGAAAATTATTCTGTTTTGTGCGCCGATAGGCGTGCGAAAACACGTGGGCGGGATTAAGAATCCGTATGCGGATTTTCCTTGAAAAAAGTTCGGATTTCGTCCAAGATACGGAGCCACATTATATGTTTAATAGAAATCGCGTCGGGGCGCGACTTTGTTTGAGGCTCAACAGGAGCGTTGGAGCAAACAGTTAGGATTTATGGTATAATAAAATTAGATGGATATTACAATAAATATAAAAAACATACTTGATGAATTACCTCATAATGTTAGACTGGTCGTAGCTGGCAAAGGTAGAACCCTGAATGAGTTAAATAAGACTGTTCAAGCCGGAGTAAAAATTATTGGACATAATTATGTTCAAGAGGCTGATAAAACATATCAGGCAATGGCCCAACGGGTTGAATTGCACTTAATTGGACATTTGCAAACCAATAAGGCAAAAAAAGCAGCAAGAATATTTGATATGATCCAGACGGTAGATTCTGTTAAGCTTGCCAAAGAAATAGATACGCAATGCCATGCCATCAATAAGAAAATGCCCGTATTGATTGGAGTAAACGTCGGAAGAGAGTCGCAAAAATCAGGTGTATTTCCTGAACATGTCATAGAGCTGATCAAGGAAATTTCACTGCTTGCGCATATAAAAATAGTAGGACTGATGACTATGGCCCCGCGCTTTGATAACAAAGAACACGCAAGGCCATATTTTGTTAAAACAAAAAAGCTTTTTGATGTCATTGGTCAGCTAACCATAGATAACGTGGCAGTGGGTTATTATAGAAAAACCCATATCGCGAAAGATGAGAAAGGACTATTTTCACCTGGTTCAAACATTACTGCTTTTAGCAATTCTTTATTATCGTTTGGGGTTTGTGTTTGCGCTGACATTGATAAGAGAGAGATTTTTAAAGAATATGCAAGCCAAGGAGCAAGGATTATATTTGAAGCAGCTGCGCCAGGACTTTATGGTGATCAAGAGGACAGAAATTGGCAGAGCGGTTTTAATTGGTGGAAAAATGAATGTCGGACTAAACTTAGCGCTTACGCGCGCACCTATAAAATACATATTGCGGTAGCTACTCAAGCCGGCAGAACTATTGATGAAGATTTTCCTGGTGGAGGATATGTATTTGACCCAAAAGGCGAGATTATTCATGCTACTCCTGATTGGAAAGAAGGAATTTTATATGCGGATATACGTATTCTCTAAGGAAGAAGGTCTGGTATATAAATATACTCATCTGAGTGCTGAAATATAAGGTGTGTATAACTTCTTTACATTGCTCTTGACAAACTATTTTACATCAAGTAAAATTGAAGTGGTAAAGATTTATCAGAATATATGACTAAACATAAGGGTTTATTGACGCGTTCTCAAAAAATGTTTAAACAAGGAAGGAAAAGGAACAAAAAAAAACTAAAAGGCAAATAATTATGCTTGGAAAATTCATTTACCAACAGCGTACCAAACAAAATATGACGCAAGAGTATCTTGCGTCAGAGCTTGGTATTTCGCGTCCTACGTATATGCAAATTGAGCGGGGGGGGCGAGAACTTACCATATCAGAAGCCAAAAAGCTTGCGGCTATTTTTGATATGACGCTGGCAGACTTTTTGCAGGAACGAGAAGAGCCTTTACCGGAAGTAAAAATAGAAAAGGGCAAAAAGAAAATGGCTGTTAGAAAACCTGACATTCAAATACTCTTTGATTCTATCGCGATTTTCGTTTTCCTTATCTCCCTTGTAATACAACTCAATAAATTCAATCTTTTGCCCTTGCTCATGGTAGACATAAATCACTCGAAGCGAACGATCACGAAGTGCCTGACAAGCCATACGCGCTTTTATGATTTTCAAATGCTTCTCTGTATGGATAATAGTAAAATTTTTACCAATCCCTGTCGGACACACGGCAAGCACGTGCTTTAACTTTTCTATGTCATCGCGCAAAGTCCTATATTTTTTTACCAGCCGTTTGAATTCTTTCTCAAATTCTGGCAGAGAATCAAAGCGGTTCATATTGCCTCACGGAAGTTTCATCCGGACGATAGAATACATGTTCATACTCAAGTGATTGTTTGTCTTTCGCCGCAATCCATGGCGTATCCAAATGAGATAATGCCGAAATCTGTACTGCTGTCATGTCCCCGAAACGGTCAATTTCCCAATCAATATGAGCCAACTCCTGTGCCGATAATTCTGACACATCCAACATATTTGCGGGATTAGTCAGATATTTTGTTTGCTCACGCGTGTAGAATTTACTTTTGATCGTTTCAATTTTACCTTCCTTTTCTAGTTCGGTAATGATTTTGGCAAACGCAACAGGAGTCGGACCGTGCCTGTTTTTAATGTATTTCGCGCCAATCAACTGCTCCTCATACTTTTCGTAGTAATCAAAGTCAATAAAATAGAGTAACTTATAAAGCGCGGTCTGTCCGATATTTGGCTGGCCACCTA
>JALLOP010000118.1 GCA_027718005.1 Patescibacteria group bacterium AH-259-L07
ACATCCCCCGTTGTCATCCCGCGTCAGGATAAAAAAGAGATCAAAATAAATGATTAAAAAATATTTAAAAAACAAATTAAACGTTAATAAATTTAATTATATGCATATGAAAAAAGCAAAAACAGTAAAAAAAATTCTTTTATATCCTGTAACGATTGAGGCATGCGAAGAAGGAGGTTATTTTGCAAGCTGTCCATCACTTCAGGGGTGTCATGTCGAGGGAGAGACATATTCAAAAGTAATTGATAACATTGAAGATGTTATTAAGGCTCATATTGCAATTCGCAAAAAACACAATGAGTTTTTGCCTGAAATAGAGATTAAAAAAGGAACAGCAGTGAGTATTAATTTACCCGTTCTCGTTAATGGATAGAAGATATGGGGCAAAGATTTCCTACAGCTAACTATTGGCAAGTAGCCAAAGCGGCGCGAAAGCTTGGTTTTTATCTGTGTCGTCAAGCTAAGGGGAGTCATGAAATTTGGCGAAGAGATTCTGATGGTCGTCAAGCCACTCTGGTTAATCATGGATCAAAAGAGTTGAAAAGAAAAACGGTAAAAGCTATTTTAGATGATTTGGGCATTACGCCAAAAAAGTTTTTAGAATTAAAATAAATAAAAATTAAAACGTTAATAAATTTAATTATATGCGTATTCACCCCGTTAGAAGTCTTCTCCTGTCATTGCGAGCCCGCGCGTTTTCCTCCTTTGTCATTGCGAGGAGCGAGCGGAGCGAACGACGAAGCAATCTCATTAAAGCTTGGATACAAATATTATTCCTTTCAAGCTTCAAGGTTCTAACGAAGTCAGGTCCTTATAAAAGGCTCTAACGGGGATAATGAGGTGTAATATGAAAAAAACAACAAAGGTCAGTAGCTTCGTTAGAATTTCTAACGGGGTGAAAAAGCACTTAAAGGTCCAACCTTTAAGTCCCCTCGTAGAGGTTTAACCTCTACAACTTGGTGAACCTTTAACGTTCACATGCCATTCATTCTGATCCTTGTCATCCCGCGCCCCTCATATTTGGGATTGCTTCGCTCGCCTGCGACTCGCTCGCAATGACAAGGAGGGGGGGCTCGTGCGGAAAGACAAAAAAAGGAAGCTCGGAAAGACAGAGAGAGTAATTGTCGTCCCTGATTCCTTGATGTGCTCCGCACATCAAGGAATGACAAAGAAAAGGATGTCATTCCACGATAAACTTCTCACGTATGGATAATTACGAAGTAAACGTATACAAAAATATGTCTGCAGAAAAAAAAGTTCGCCTTGCGAGTCAGCTTTATCTGTTAGGTAAAAAATTGCAGAGTTTAAATGACAGAAGAATTTATGAGCCAGAAAAAATTCAAAGACATTCAAGATCCGGAAGAGCTCTTGGTTGAGGTAGTAAAAATTTTACATAAACTAAAAATTCCCTATGTTATTACTGGTGGATTTGCCGTGGCAATTTGGGGTAAGCCGCGCTTTACGGCTGACATTGATGTGGTTGTTGAGCTTTTGCCAAAGAATATTGAAACGTTATCCCAAGAACTGTGTGCGTTAGATGAATATTCATATCTTGTTGTATCGGAATTTCTAAATTCCGATACAACAAGAAAGGGGTCGGGGAAACATAGTTTCCCCGTAGGGGTGACAGGAGCGAATAAAGTGAGCGACGCCAGAGGGCGGAAGCCCTATGGAGAACATGGTTCGCGAGCGTTAGCGAGCGACAATGTTCATGTTGATATGATTAAGCGCTCTTTATCGACCGGGAAAGAGTTTAACTTCATCCATGTTTCACTAGGCATGAAAGTTGATTTTTGGATCGTAGACAGTGAATTTGATAAAAAAAGAATCAGCCGAGCAGTTCGTAAAAAAATTAAAAATCAGAACGTGAGTTTTATCTCTCCTGAAGATTTAGTTTTGTCTAAATTGTTGTGGTATAAAAAGAGTAACTTAGAAAGAGAGCTGCGAGATATACAGTCAGTATTAAAACATACTAAGGTTGATTTGAAATATATTCAAAAAAAATCTACTGAACAATCTACCGTAGATATTTTTCAGAACTTACACAAGAAATTGTGACCCCCTGTTGTCATTCCGTTCCTGCTCACTTCGTTCGCGAGGAATGACAAGGAGGGGATGTCGCGAGGAATGACAGGTGTGTGTTGTCATCCCTTATCAAAGATGAAAAAATCTATGATCAAAAAATATTTAAAACCAATAAAAAATTAAAAAATTAATTATATGCTGGAAAAAAAAGATTTTCAAAAAATTGGAAAAATAGTTGAAGAATCAGATAAAAGAACTGATAAGAAGATTAATAGCTTAGCTGTTGCAGTAAAGCATGGTTTTGACGATGTAGACAAGCGATTGGATGGGATGGGGAAAGATATTGGTACGATTAAAAAAACCATGGTTACGAAAATACATTTTAATGAAAGACTTGATGAGAAGATGGCAGACCTGCGCGGCGATATTGTGGTGCTTCTGCGCAAAGAAGATAGAAAATTAGAAGCTTTGATAGAAAAATTAAAACAAAAACATATTATTACTGATGATGATGTTAAAGAGTTGCACGAAATTCAAATTTTCGCACAATAATTTATTTAAATAATAAAAAATAAAAAAATTAAATTAATAAGATTAATTATATGAAAAAACAAACACCCAAGTCCACAGATGCTCCCCATCTGCAGTATAAGTTAAAGATGGCGTATAGGGCGTTGATCGTGCTTTTAGTGATATTAGTTGGTGCGTGGGGGGTTCAGGCGGCCTATGGGTATTATACAAAAGCACGCGGACATCAGATTGTCCCTGATTTTGGATCCCAGAATATTCTCACCACCGGCAGTGTTGGTATTGGCGTGGCGAGTCCAGGGAGCACATTACAAGTAAATGGAAATGCCGCAATTGGATATTCTGCGAGCACAGCGGGTCCAGTAAACGGATTGGCAATATCGGGCAACGTCGGCATTGGCACGACAGGGCCCGGTGGCAAGCTGCATGTTGAGGGAGGTTCTCTCGTTGTT
>JALLOP010000119.1 GCA_027718005.1 Patescibacteria group bacterium AH-259-L07
CATAGCTTACGGCGTTTCGAAAATGGTAGTTCTTGAGTGTCCAAAGGTAAGGCAAAAAGGCACACAGGTGCCTGATGTTGACTCGGGGCAGTCAAAAGGAAATATGACACCTGATGGAAAATATCGCTGTACGGTATGTGGAAAGGTGGAGGGTCATCGTGTTGTTCGGGAACTATAAATAGCTATAGAAATATGGTTTTGGGATACTACTCAGAGCCATATTTAGTTACAAAAACTAATTGACGTAGATGATATTAATGTCATAATAAAAAGGCTATAATCGATTATGGAGAAGCAAGTAAAGCTAAAAATATATGGGCAGGTACAAGGCGTATTTTTTCGTATGCATACCCAGCGCAAGGCCCAAAGATTAGGATTAGGTGGCTGGGTGAAAAATGAAAAAGATGGTTCAGTTACTGCTATAGCAGTGGGGGAGGAAGATAAGTTAAAAGAATTTATTAATTGGGCGCATCATGGTTCTGAATTTGCGCAGGTAGATGATATTAAGATAGAATGGAGTGAACCAAAAGAGAATTTTACTAATTTTGAAATTAAATATTAATACAACTATGTGGTTATTGTTATTAACAGGATTTTTAGGAGGGGTAATACGCGGTCTTGTTGGATTTATTAAACATCAGTTTTCATTTAAAGATGTTAGCTTTAACGTGTATTATTTTTTTGCTATGATGATTTTATCTGGTATTGTGGGCATGGTTATTGCACTGGTGATTAATAAAGATCCATTATTTTCTTTTGTGATAGGATATGCTGGCGGCGACTTTATTGAAAATGTATATAAGACTGTTTTTAAGAAACCGTCACTCTATCCTATAAAGTAATGAAAACGACGTTACGTATCATTCCTTTAGGAGGGGTTGAGGAGGTAGGCATAAACTGTACTGTTTTTGAGTACGGACAAGATATTATTGTTATTGATTTAGGTTTTGGTTTTTCCGGATCGGATTTGCCAGGCGTGGGTTGGCTCCTTCCCGATGTGAGTTATTTAGAGAAACATAAAAATCGCATTCGCGGCATTGTTATTACCCATGGCCACCTTGATCATATTGGCGGCCTCTCGTATTTGATTACAAGACTTGGCAGTCCGCCAATTTTTGCCACGAAGCTATCTTGTGCTTACATTAAAGATCGTTTCCGGGAAGCTGGCGTGAGAGGGATAGAGATACATACGATCGAGGCCCCGAAGCAATTTTCATTAGGCAGCTTTACTATCACCCCGTTTCATGTGGTTCATAACATTCCTGATAGTGTTGGATTTGCTATTGCTACGCCTGTTGGCACCATTATTCATACAGGCGATTTTAAATTCGATGATAACCCAGCAGATCAAAAAGCTGTGGATAAGAAAGCATTGCGACGTTTTGGTAGAGACGGCGTATTGGCTTGTCTCTCAGACAGCACGAACGCTGAGGAAGCAGGGCATACACCCTCTGAAAGAGAAGTTAGTAAGATAATTAAAGGAATTATTCGCCACGCCCGTGGTAGAGTTATTTTTACCAGCTTTTCTACCTTGATCAGCCGTATTGGTCAGGTAATCTTTATTTGTCAAAAGTATAATCGAAAAATAGCGATTGCTGGGTTTTCCATTAAAAAAAGTGTCAAGATTGCTCACGCACTTGGCTGTCTCACCGTTCCTGACAAACTCTTTATTGATCTCAAGAGTATTAGCTCGTGCGTGGATAAGAATCTTCTTATTCTTGCCGCAGGTACCCAGGGAGAAGAACGGTCAGCTATGACACGAATTGCACGCGGCCAGCACCATCTGATAAAGATAAAGCAGGGAGATACGGTTGTTTTTTCTTCTTCTGCCATTCCTGGGAATGAATTAGCGATTCACAAGATCATGAACGGCCTTATAGATCAAGGGGCGGAGATCATGTATGAACCTGTTTTAGGTATGGGGGTTCATAGTTCCGGGCATGCGTATAGAGATGAGTTGCTTGAGATGTTACAGCTTGTCCGGCCTCACATATTGATCCCAATTCACGGTGAACATTATATGCACGCACAGCACAGAGAGCTTGCTCAACGTGCCGGGATTAAGCGTGAGCGTTGTTTTATACTTAAAAATGGTAACGTGTTAGAGATTGATGAGAAAAAGCAAGCAAGAGTAGCACCCAAAAAGGTAGTCAGTGCGCCGCTCGTTGTAGAGGGGGGGAAGATAAGAATTTTGAAACAGGATATAGTGAAAATGCGCCAAAGGATGGCAGAATCAGGGGTGTGTATTATTTCTGTATCGCGAGCTAAAAAGAAACAGGGTAAGACAATCGAGGTTATGTTTCTTGGACTATTTGTGGATAAGAATAAAATCTTTGAAACAAGGAATAAAGTACAAAAACTTATTCAAAGGTATGGGCTGAGCAAAACTTCGAAGATAAAGATAGAATCTCGTTTGAGCGATTTTTTGCTTAATAAAATTGGTAAAAAGCCATTAGTGATTATTGTGTAAAAATAAGAACCATGCTTCGCAGAACCTTGTTGTTCGCTTTGCTCACAATAAGAACCATTCCTCGCTCCGCTCGGAAGAACCTTGAAGTCTGTAAGGAATGATATCTATATCCAAACTTTAATTAATATGCTAAAATGTTAATGTTAATTTGTTAACCTTGTTAAATTGTTAATTTGTTTTATATGGACAAAGAAAACATTATAGGAAAAATCGAGTCAGTCGTGGAAGCGGTAAAGAAGCCAGGATTGTTTGCACGGATTTTGTCTGCAATTTCCTATTTAGGAATTTTGGCATTAGTGCCGATTATGCTGCGATCTAAAGACGATTTTGTGCGTTTTAATGCCCGGCAAGGTCTATTGCTGTTTATTGCTGAAATTGTCTTTACCTTGATTTGGATTATTCCATTTGTTGGCTGGGTGATTGGCTTTATTGGCTGGGTTTTGTGTTTTATCTTTGCGGTTGGCGGTTTTTTCAGATCATTGACCGGAAAGCGATACAAAATTCCTGTGCTG
>JALLOP010000012.1 GCA_027718005.1 Patescibacteria group bacterium AH-259-L07
TGATACGATAAAGAACAATACTCATATTTCTTAAAAGTTCTCGATGCATACATATACAATGACAAAACGATGGAGAAAAATAGCACCTGAAGAAAGGGCCATTTTTCTAGCTTATGATCACGGCTTAGAGCATGGCCCAAAACCATTAGTGGGGACAAGTATCGATCCAGAACATATTTTAGATATTGCCCTAAAAGCCGATTTAGATGCAATCGCTTTACTACCAGGTATAGCTGAGAAATACTGGCTAACCTTAAAGCAGAGAATCCCCCTTATTTTAAAATTGAACGGGAAAACCGATTTAAGAAAAAATGATGATGAATACTATCCCTCTCTTTTGTCTAGTGTTGAAGAAGCAGTAAACTATTTTGGAGCTCGTGCCGTTGGCTACACTATACACCCTGGGTCAAAATATGAAGGATTGATGTTTAAAGAATTTAGAAAAATTGTTCAAGAAGCAAGATCATATGATGTGCCAGTAATTGCCTGGGTATATCCTCGAGGAAGAGACATACAAAGTGAACACGATCCTAAAGTCGTATGTTATGCCGCACGAATTGCCTTAGAACTTGGGGCCGATATTGCCAAAATACGCTGGCCCGGCTCTTCAAAAGCGTTTCATCAAGCAGTCAAAGCAGCAGGTAAAACAAAAATAGTACTGTCAGGAGGAATTATGACCAAAACCGAAAATGAATTTTTTGCCCTCTCTAGACAAGTTATAAATGCAGGGGCAATCGGTTTAGCCGTGGGAAAAAACATCTGGCAAAGAGAAAATGCCCTCGAGATGGCTATAAAATTAAAACAAATAATTCATAACGCATAGTATGTATTATCTCATCATAAATTTAGGATTAAAAAGTACCAGAGCCATAGTGTTTGATGAGGATGGTTCTGTTATCTCAAGCGAAGGTCTTCCGATAAAGACTTCGATAAAAGGAGATTATGTAGAACAGTCTGCTGAAGAATGGTGGAGAAAAACAAAGCAAATGACTCGTTCGGCCATACAAAAAATCCCAGAATATCGAAGGAAAAGGATTCAATATATGAGTGTAACGAGCTCGGCTCTATGCTTAGTAGCAGTAGACAAAAACGTGAATCCTCTTAGAGAGGTAATTATGGTCTCAGATAAGCGAGCTAAAAAAGAAGCTGAGATTATACAAGGATTTACTCAATATCTGGATCTAGAGACAAATAAACATTTTCGTATAGATCCTTCGTTTATGTTACCCAAAATTCTTTGGATTAAGAAAAATGAACCACGGATTTTTGAAAAAGCATTTAAATTTCTTTCCCCCAACGATTTTCTTGCGGCTAAGTTTACCGGAGAATTTGTCACCGATACTCTCAATGCTGAAAAATTTTATTTCTCAAGTAAAGAAAAACAGTACCCAAAAAAGCTCCTTAAAAAACTACATATCTCCACCGATAAATTACCAGCAGTTGTTGACCCTGGAACTTCTATTGGTACTATTGATCCTAAAATAGCGAAAGAAGTAGGATTCAATTCCAAAATCACCTTTGTTATTACCACATATGATGCGATTGCGGCAGTGTTTGGATCTGGTGTTTCTGAGAATCAAGAAATGTGTGATATGTCTGGAACCGTAACATCCTGCCGCGCTATTATTAAAAAATCGGATATAAAGCCAAACGATGCAATATTTGTCCAGTCTTTTATGAACGAGGGGGTACATATTATTGGAGGTTCTAATAATCAGGGAGGGAGTATAATCGAATGGCTTAAACAAACATTTTATGCGCGCACAAAAAATCCATACAAGATCTTAGAAAAAGAAGCGAGTCAAGTTTCGCCTGGAGCCAGTGGACTCGTCTTTATACCCTACTTACTAGGTGAAAGAGTCCCTCTTTGGAATCCAAATCTTTCCGGGATATTCTTTGGTCTAGAGAGGTTTCATACACGACAACATTTTACAAGAGCCGTTTGTGAAAGTACTGCATTTATCACGCTCAACATACTAAAAGCTATTGAAGAAACTGGGGTTAAAATATCCCGTATTAGATTAGCTGGGGGGCTTACCAGAATCTCGCTCATTAATCAACTTAAGGCAGATATTACCGTCAAACCTATATCTTTGGTTAAGAACACAGAAGCCTCAGCCCTTGGAGCACTTATTCTTATTATGCTAGGAACCAAACAATTCCCTTCTTTAAAATCTGCCAGCCAAAGTTTAGTTCGGGTGAACGATCCTCTGTATCCTAATCGTAAAAATTATCAACTCTATCAACATCTTTATGAGTTACATCACGAGATATACGAAAGTCTTCAAGAAAGTTTTATGAAACGGAAAAACATTATCACTAAATTCTATAGAGGAAAGACGTATCGGACTATATCTAACCTTTAAATAGGTTTATGGATAAATTTTCTCAATCCAAAGTCACAGAAGCTAAAAATGGTATGGTATTTCACCATCCGACTAAATTAGTATTTGGAATTGGGAAGGTTGATACGCTCAAAAATGAGATAATAAAATTTGGGAGGAGGGCACTATTTATTTCAACCAGCGATACACTCTTTAAGACGGTTGGTCTCCAAGAAAAAATAAGAAAATTAAGAAAAGGGATACAGGTAAAAATTTTTTCTGGGATCAAACAAAACCCATCTTTTTCTGAAATAGAACGAGGGGTTGAGGTGGTTAGTACATACCGACCTGACGTTCTTATAGCTATCGGTGGAGGAAGCGCTATAGATGCTGCAAAAGCTATAGGAGTTGGGGCAAAAAGTAGGTATCCGTTAATAAAATTAGTAAAAGAACCAGATCTGATTAAGAGTTCTTTGCCAGTTATAGCTCTACCAACTACCGCAGGAACAGGGGCCGAATTAAGTCGTGGGGCCATATTAACCGACCCCAAAACAAAAAAGAAAATGGGCTTACGAAGCGATTCCCTCATACCCAATGTGGCTATAGTTGATCCGAAGCTCACGCTTTCTTTGCCTCCTGAATTAACTCTCTATACTGGTTTTGATGCACTATCTCATGCGATCGAAACTCTTGTCTCAAAAAAAAGCAATATATTGACCAATGCTTTTTCCGAAATCGCGATAAAATTATTACTTGAGAATTTACACCAAGTAATAACAAACGGAAAAGATATTGCTGCCAGAGTTCAGGTTTCTTTTGCCGCAACGCTTATGGGTTATAATCTTGTCTATTCTCAAACGTGCCTCCCTCATCGAATTCAATATGCTCTTGCAAGCGTGATAGATATTAGTCATCCGAGAGGGGTAGTACTTATCTATCCTGCGTGGTTAAAGAGGGTCTATAAAGTAACGGCCGGCAATAAATTACGTACCCTTGTAACCGAGAAAGAACTTCTGACTTTTATGCATTCAATAAAACTCATCAGTAGATTGCGTAATTTCGGAATTGGAGTAGATGACGTTTCTATGCTGAGCAACAGGGTAACCGGTGACCTTAAGGTTGACCCGGTTTATAAAAATAAAAATACGATTAAAGAGATTCTTATCGAATCAATTTAAAAAATATGCAAGCAGTAATTATGGCTGCGGGCGTGGGGTCGCGTATTAAAGAATTAAGCAACCATCGGCCCAAGCCTCTCCTTCCTATAAATAATAAACCAATCATCGAGCACCAGGTTTCGATGCTACTGCGGCAGCAAGTAAAAAAAATTATTGTCGTGGTGGGCTATAAGAAGAATTTGATTGAAGAAGCGCTGGCTGGCTTCCCTATTCAATACGTGTATAACCCATCATATCGCACAACAAATGTTTTGGGATCATTTTGGTTTGCGCTTCCACATTTGAAAGACGGCTTTTTTTATGCGCATGGCGACACCATGTTTGAACAAAGTATTTTGGATAAACTTAGGGACTCTTCCGCTGATCTATCCTTGGCCATTGATAGAAAATTTTGCGGCGAAGAAGAAATGAAAGTAAAATTAGAGAACAACCATGTTGTTGAAATAAATAAAACCATGAATCCCAAAAATGCTCATGGCGAATTTATCGGCATCGCTAAAATATCCGCAAAAGCATTATCGCCAATAAAAGCTACAACAGAAAAATTTATAAAAGAAGGTCAACGTCATTTATTTTTTGAATCAGTAATCCAAGAAATTATTAATGATGGTAGTTTATTGTCAGAAGCAATGGATATAACCGGCGCAAAATGGAATGAAATTGATACGCCCGAAGACTATAATCAAGCAATTGAATTATTCTTATAATATGTATTACCGGAATGATTCTAAACACTTTTAGTTATGAAAAAGGTGAGTATAAAAGATATAGTAATATACGATACCCATCACTACAACAATAATCCTTTGAAGTTACTGTATGAACCCTTGGCAATTCCGATTTCGTATCTTTTAGTACGTTACACCAATATTCTTCCCAATACGATAACTATACTCTCGCTTGTTTTCGGTCTTTTTGCCGCTCTTTTTAACTTCTTTTCAATCCCGTATTGGCCTGCCTTGCTATTCTATATTGCATATCTTCTTGATTTTGTAGACGGCAAGATGGCAAGAACTCTCGGTACGACTTCGGCATTTGGTAAACGTTTCGATATCCTCGTTGACAGACTCATATTCTCGGCATTATCTCTTAGTTATATCTATATATTTTTATCCTCCGAAAGGTCGACAGAACTCTTTCTTTTTTCTTCGTATATCTTTTTATTTTTTTATATCGATATTATCGAATATAGTGGTAAGATATTTCGATATATGAAGGGGGAGGAAATATCGCAGCCTGGAAAAAATACTGATAGGACAGCGTGGTATAAAACATTTACCGATCTTAAATTGTGGATTCCGAAAAGAACAACCACATTACCAATAGTCTTTGTTTTTTCACCTCTTTTTGGTTATTATCAGGAACTTTATATACTCTCTATCCTTATATTAGTATTGGTGATGATTTCATATTTGACTCAAGCCGTCAAAAAGCTCTTCATAAAGAAGCTCCGCCATCATTCATAATATTAGACTAAGGACCAGTCTGGGTCCCATCGTAAAAACAAAAAAGTACATATGGGAAACCTTCTATCATTTTCAAAAAAAAATATAGCCAGATCCTTTAAAAAGGAAGTCGTATATAATTATAAGAAATATTGTAAAAAAAAGCTTGGACACGCTCTCTTATATTATAAAACTGACCCTTTTCTTTTTGGAGGGCAAGGGGTCAATCAATATAAACACACCAATGATTGGGAGATACTTGAGATAACGAGAATATTAAATAAACTTGGTTTTTGGGTTGATATTGTTGACAGGAACATCAATATTAGTACATTTACTCCTCAGGATAAATACGATATCTTCATTGGAATTGGATCAGGAAATTCTGGCAAGTATTATCCTGATATTGCCGCACAGCTAAACCGTGCAATTAAGATTTTCTATGCTACGGGCCCAGAACCGACTCTGAGTAATGAGTTGATACACAAAAGGTATGAATATTTTTATAAGAGACATCCAGATAAAAAGGTTCAGCTTCGAAGAACGATCGATAAAGTGGATATTCACAGAGCAATGGAACTTACTGATGCTATTTTTTGTATCGGAAACGAATTTGCCATTAACAGTTACAACAAATTTCAGAAACCAATATATCGGATATATCCTTCGAGTTCTCCTCAAATAACTGTTGATATTTCACAGCTTCGTGAGAGAAGCCCTCAAAAATTTCTTTATTTTGGAGGACATGGAAATATTGTGAAAGGATTAGATTTAGTGATTGAGGCATTTGCAGACTTGCCAAATCTTGAACTATATATTTGCGCCTCTGAGCACGAACATGATTTTAATGCGGTGTATAAAGATATCCTTGCAAGATCTTCAAATATTTACTCTGTTGGATTTATTCCTGTCGGAGACAAAATCTTTAACGAGATTACAGCCAAGTGTGGATATATTATTTTTCCTTCCTGTTCTGAGGGGGCTGCCACTTCCGTAACTACGTGTATGAGACGAGGTTTAGTCCCGGTTGTGACATACGAATCTGGTATAGATTTGAATGACTTTGGCTATTTAATTAAAGATATCCATATAGAGCAACTAAAAACTCAAGTACAAAAATTATCAAAGGAATCAAAATCTGATCTTACTAAAAAAAGTATTAAAAGTTATCTAGCCTCCTTTAATTATACGCAGGCCAAGTTTTCAGAAAGTTTGGAAAAGGCTCTCATAGATGTATTAGTTAATAAGGATGGTGCATAAATTATTGTGTCGCCCTCAGTTCTAAATAACTTACTCTACATGAAAAATATATTACATTTTATTAGCTCCTTAACTAAAAGATACTTTATCGACTATTTTTTTCTCGCTTTTCCGCAGTTTATAGGTATTCTCGCTGCATTGATTGCTCTTCCAATAATTTTGGCAAATTTACCAATAAAAGATTATGGCGGATTTCAATTTGTGTTGGCTCTACAGTTCTGGATAGTCACTTTAACCGCTGGACACATTACTTTAGGAGCAAAAAGAGGAATTGCCAAAGGACTCGAGGGCACTTTTCTTTTCGCCTTTTTTTTTCGGCTTAAATTTATAGTCGTCGTAGGATTAATTAGTTTTATCGCCTCCTTTTTCATTTATAAATCCGGGCTAATTATCCTGTCTCAACTAATCTTTGTAATAAGTATCTTTTTACTTGTAGGCTATCTTCCTCGGATAAGTTATCCAGAATTTTTTATAGCAAAAAAACAATTTAAAAATTTTGCTATCTGGCAAACAGCTACTTCTCTATTAATTCCTACTCTCTCGGCTATTGTAGCGCTTTTAACCCATAATATTTTACTATTTGCCATTGTTCACTTTGGTTTAATAAGTTTAATTGGTTGGTTAGGTTTTTTATATGTGATTTGGAAAAACAACCTGTTCTCTGCTTATAAAGAGAATAAAATTGATAAGGAGTGTGTCCCTTATGGTATAAAATTGATCCCATCCAGTTTGATATTAGAAACAGCTAATAGAATGACTAATTTTGTTATCGGCCCATTTTTTGGCTTTGCTAATTTAGCAGTGTTCTCTGTTGCTTATAAACTGGAAGAAACATTTAGGGGTTTTATGAGAGCATCATATAATCTCTTTTACTCTGACTTTGCCAGAAAGGAGCAGGACAAACTAATCAAACAAGTCAAGTCAAAATTAAAACAAGGATTAATTGCTTCAATTATTCTCAGTCTGGGCTTTGTCTCCTTAGCATATATATATATTGCTTTATTTTTGCCAGTACTGTATCAGACAACTAAAATTTATTTCTTGATTTTAAGTTTTGGCCTGCCAGCCATCATTCTACACGTAATAATGCATACTATACTAGCAGTTAACTTCCGTTATAAAGAATTAACAACTTTGATAATATTGCAAAATCTAATAAAAATAGTTTTAATTATTCTTCTAGGATTACTATTTGGAATAATTGGTATTTGTTGGGCAATAGCTCTGGGTACGTGGATTAATTTTGGTCTTTATTACCTTTTAACTATAAAAAGAGATGTTGCAATAGGAATTATTAATAAATATCCTTGGCTAATAAAATTAGCTAAAAAATACTAACTATAAAGGCGTATGTGTGGCATTTGTGGCAAATGGTCATTCAATGGCCAGCCCATTACTCAATCCGAGATCGGCGCAATGAACCAACGGTTACGGCATCGCGGTCCTGATGATGAGGGAGTATATACCAACGGAGAAATAGGCTTAGGTCAGACTCGACTGGCAATTATTGATTTGTCGCCTGCTGGGAACCAGCCAATGATGAATGAAGACAAAAGTATCTGGATCGTTTTTAATGGTGAAATTTACAACTTTCAACAATTACGTCAACTGCTGAAAGCAACCGGGCACCAATTTAGGAGCCGATCTGATACTGAAGTAATAATTCATGCTTATGAGGAATATGGTATTGAAGGATGCCTCAAACGGCTACGAGGAATGTTTGCTTTTGCGATCTGGGATAAAAACGAACAGAAATTAATTTTGGCACGTGATCGAATTGGCAAAAAACCCTTAAAATATTACCTTGACAACCAGGGCTTAATTTTCGCTTCTGAACTCAAGGCAATTCTAACTGATCCACGAGTTAAAGTCGCGCCTGATTATCAAGCAATTGATTGGTATCTTACCCATCAATATATCCCTGCCCCTCGAACTGGCTTTGTTAAAATTAAGAAACTTCCTCAAGCCCATTATTTAGTTTGTCAAAATAAACAAATTAGAATCAAAAGATATTGGGATCTTGATTACCAACCTGACTATACTCTTAGCACTGAAGAGTGGCATCGTAGAATTATTGATAAATTAGACGAAGCGGTTCGTCTCAGGATGGTTGCCGATGTGCCGCTAGGAGCTTTTTTATCAGGGGGAGTTGATTCGTCAGCTGTGGTCGCGAGCATGGCATTACAAAGTACTCGGCCAGTAAAAACCTTTTCTATTGGCTTCAGGCAAAATCATGCCAACGAATTACCTTTCGCTCGCAAGATAGCCAAGCTGTATAAAACTGACCACAGAGAATTGATTGTTGAACATAAAGGAGTTGAAATTCTGCCTAAACTAGTCTATCACTACGAAGAACCTTATGCTGACTCGTCTGCTCTTCCTTCATATTATCTTGCCGAATTAACTAAAAACTATGTGACCGTGGCACTTAATGGTGATGGTGGTGATGAAGCATTTTTTGGCTATACCTGGTATCGAAAACTTAATAACCTGCGGAAGCTTGAACCACTCTCAGGTTTATCAAGACTGCTCGTGCCAATTGCACAGCAACTCTATTACTATTATCCCACTACTTTCCTACGAAAAGCTTTAGTGGCTGGAGAAAGCTTTTCTTATCCGGTTGAAACACGCCACATGGTCTGGACAATGTATGTGAGCCGATTTGAAAAACAATGGCTTTATTCTCAAGACTTTCTTAGCCAAGTGAGTCCATCTCCTGTATTTAATTCCGATTATCCGGGCAACAATACTCATCCCTTAAATAGAGCAGCTCTGGTGGCGATCTATAACTATTTGGCTGACGACTTAGTGGTGAAAGTCGACATCGCTTCCATGGCAGTGGCGCTTGAAACGCGCTCACCACTACTTGATCACGAACTCTTAGAATTGGCCGCCACCATCCCTCCAGAAATGAAGCTAATAAAAAATGAGCAGAAATCAATTTTTAAAAGTGCCTTGAAAAAACGCCTGCCGGACACAATCCTTTATCGTAAAAAACATGGCTTTTCAATACCGGTGGACGATTGGCTTCGCGATGCTCTAAAAGAATGGAGTCACGATATCCTCCTTGACGCCCGAACTATTGAAAGAGGTCTATTTAATTCTCGCGGAATAGAAAAACTGCTTCGCGATCATGCCAATGGCCGCATAAATCATGGTCAACGAATTTGGGCATTGATCATGCTGGAGCTCTGGTTTCGGCAATTCATTGATCAAAAAAATCATGGCTAAAAAAAAGATTTTACATCTTATTACGGGGCTCGAGATCGGCGGAGCGGAATATTCTCTATTAAAAACAATCCCAACGCTTGAGAAGGAATTTAACAACCTGGTCTGCGCAATAAAAGGTCACGGTGTTGTGGGGAAGAAGCTGGCAAAGGCCGGGGTATCCATTATCTATCTTGATGTCAAATCACTACTTGATATTGGTGTAATCAAACGCTATCGACGAGTTCTTAAACAATTTCAGCCTGACCTACAAATTAATTATTTAATCCACGCCGATCTTTTCGGCCGCATCTTTGGCCGAATTTTCAGAGTTCCTAAAATTATCAGCTTTTTGCGTACAAAATTGCTTATCAAACCATACCTGCTTATCGTTGACAAACTTAGTTCAGGCTTAATCGATCATTATTTTGCTGTTTCCCAAGCAGTCAAAACATTGTATGTGATGAAACTGGGAATTAACCCTGATAAACTAACCGTTATCCCTAATGGAGTCGAACTGAAACGATTCCAGCTAAAATACACAGAGAAAAATAAAATAAGAAAAACATTGAATTTAGATGAACTTGATCAAGTAATGATATATGTAGCAAGACTTCAAGTAATGAAAGGGCATGATATTCTTCTTCAAGCAATTTACCAGCTCAGACAAGAATTTCCACGAATTCAGTTGCTACTCGTAGGCGACGGCAAACTTCGACCGGGATTAGAAAATTTTGTGACTCGGCATCAACTTAAAAAACATGTATTATTTCTTGGCTCCCGATTAGACATCCCTGAAGTCTTGTCAGCAAGCAACATATTTGTATTCCCTACCCTTTATGAGGGGATGCCTAATGCGCTCCTAGAGGCAATGGCGGCGCAACTGCCAATTGTGGCGACCGATATCGAGGAAAACCGAGAATTGATTCGCCATCGACATTCTGGTTTATTAGTAAAACCTAAAAATCCCCATCAGCTCGCAGGAGCAATCAAATATTTACTCACTCATCCTAAATTCGCCCGCCAGCTAGGCTATAATGCCCGTCAGCGAGCGCAAGAAAAATTCGATATTCAAGTAACTCGACAACGGTTGCTCAAGGCAATCAATAAACAACTCAACGCTTAATAAAAATCTTACATATGAAATATACTATCGCGAATATAGTATCTAAAACTATTTTCCAAAAATATTTTCTCTGGATAACAGCAGTTTTGTTCGCGGTATTTATTGGAATTTTTGTTAGCAGGGGAACAGTAGAATACGATATTTTTTTAGGATTTCTGCTAATACTCCTGATCGTTTTGGCAAAGCCAATAGCAGGGCTTTTATTTGCTATTCCGCTTACGCTCTGGTATCCTTCTACAGAACTTTTATGGGCTCCTCCTCGAAATTATCTCATCTTTTTTATGGGAATAATAGCTCTTATGGCTTTATCCATCAAAGGGAAACTAAAAATAAACCGACACTCTAAAAAAATCTTAACCATTTCAATTATATTTGTACTACTTGCAATTTCTATAAATTTAATCCATGACACTTCTTTAACAATAGTCTCAGTAAAAGGTGCGCGATTACTTATATTATTTTTAGTTGGTTTTTGTACCATGTTTTTCATTACAAATAAAAAATATTTTTATCTTTTCTTGAAATTTTTAATTGTGTGTATGAGTATTTCTGCATTTGTAGGGATAGGCCAATTTTTGGGCATTGATTTCTTTTGGAAATTAAGGGAAATCGCCGGATTTGATCCCTCGGTCCCAAGCAGTATTATAAGTAGAACGCGCATTGCTGGCTTATCATTATTTAGTATTCCTTTGAGCTACCAACTTGCCAGCGTAACGCCTTTACTCTTAGGACTTCTGACCATTAAAAAAGGAGGGGGCTTTTCAAAAAAATTTCTACTCATAGCTTTTATACTATGTTTTCTGGCCCTCCTCATGACCCAGGCACGGTCAGCAATTATTGGGGGGTTTATCGGCCTCATTACCGTCATTTTTTTAGGAACAAAAAAGAGAAAAAAAAGAAAAATAAAAATGGTTTCTCTCGGTATAGTTATGGTTTTAATCATCTTTTTCTTGAATATACAAACCGAGGGTTCTTTTACAAAAAGATTTCTGTTTCAAGATCAGACCACTCAGTGGAGAATCTCTGCTTTTCAAGCAAGTGCAAAAACATTTGCGCGTCACCCTCTTATTGGTGTTGGCACTGGAAGAGCAGGTGCACAAGAATATGAAGCAATAGCTGCTTCAGTTTTAGCTGATAGAGATATAAAACGTGCAAAAATAATATCTCCCCATAACCAATTTATTAATGTTCTTTTATATTACGGTATTTTTGGTTTACTGCTTTTAATTCTTTTTTATTACTACATATTTAAAGGATTATTTTATCTCTATCATAAAATTGATGACAAAACTATGCAGGGTGTAGTTATTGGTTTAATTGGCTTATTTGTTGCTTATATTTTTCATTCTTCATTCCATAATAACGGCCCTTTTATAAGTGATTTTTTTAATTGGTTCTTTGTTGGCATAACAATGTTTTTGCTCAATTACAGCAATAAAATGAACAAATATGAGAAGTTGCCACAATAAATTCCTTACCATATGAATACTCCTAAAAAAACAAAAATAAAACCGCACCCCCTCGTCTCAATAATTATTCCTACGTATAATCAGGGAGATTTATTGCCAAGAGCCCTCAGGAGTGTTTTAAAACAAACTTTTCAAGACTTCGAGATAATTATTGTAGATGATGGTTCAGTGGATAATACAAAAAAAATCGTAGAGGAATTCCAAAAAAAAGATGGGAGAATTAAATATTTTTGGCAAAAAAATTCAGGAGGGGCAGCTAAACCTAAAAATGTCGGAATTCGAAATTCACTTGGAGAGTATATTGCTATTTTAGATTCTGACGACGAATGGTTTCCTCAAAAATTAGAAAATCAAATAAACTTATTTAAAACATCAAATAATTCAAGGTTAGGATTTGTATCCTGTAATGCCATATATGTTTATGAGAAAAACAAAAAACAGATAAAATTTAAAATACCTCGATATAAAAAAGTACTAGAAAAAACTTTAGCAGATGACTATATGGGCAGCGGAAGCGGCATGGTTATAAAAAAATCTGTTTTTAAAAATGTAGGATTGTTCGATGAAAATTTAAAGAGCGCGCAAGATGCAGAAATGCGTATACGAATGGCCTCAAAATATAACTTTGATTTCGTAGACGATTTCCTTTTCAAATATTATATCCACGAAAATAGTATCACCAATAAACTGAGCTTAAAAGAACGGGAGAGAGATCTTGACTATATTTTTAAAAAACATAAAAAATATTTTGAGAATAATCCTAAGATTTATAGCAACAAATTACGATATGACGGAACAAGATATGTACTCAATGGAGACCTTAAACAAGCTCGAAAAAGCCTTATTTGCTCAATAAAATTAAATCCGCTCAACTATCGAGGCTATATTTATTTTTTTTGCTCATTTTTTGGGACCCGCTTCTATAGCTATTTGGCTAAGGTTAAAATGAAAATAAAAAGTTATATATAGAAGGTAACCGCATGAATAAACTTAAAACATTACTTCCCTGGCAAATAAAAATGTTTATTAAAATTTGTTTTTCTCAATTAGGAATGACTGATTTTCTGCTTAAGACACGGGTTTTTAGACATGGGGAAATGGACAATTTAAATTATGCATTTAACGTTTTTGAAAAACATTTTTTAAGGGCCAAAAAATATCTTCCGAAAGAGCAGGGTTTTACTGTTCTAGAAATAGGACCAGGAGATTCTTTGTTTTCTGCAATTATTGCCCAAGCCTACGGAGCATCTTTTACTTATCTTGTTGATGTTGAGAATTTCGCGAAAGAGGAAATGTCTGAATTTGGCAAAATGATAGACTTTCTAAAACAGAAAGGATTACGTGTTCCTAAAATACCTGCAGGTACACAAACAAAAGATTTGTCCACAATCTACCACTATAGATATCTAACAAACGGACTTAATTCGCTGCGTACTATTCCGAGCAACTCGATTGACTTCATTTTCTCTACTGCAACCTTAGAACATATTCATAAAAATGAATTTCTTAAGACTATGAGAGAATTAAAAAGAATATTAAAAACTAATGGTATATGCTCTCACGAGGTAGACCTTAAAGATCATTTGGGCTCTTCTCTAAATAACTTACGTTTCTCAGAAAAACTTTGGGAACGTGATCTCATTTATAATTCTAGTTTTTATACTAACAGAATTAGATTTTCTGACATGCTCAATGTATTTAAAAAAGCCGGCTTTAAATACCAAATTCTGAAAATTAAAAAATTTGACAGAATGCCTCTTGCCAGAAATAAGCTTTCTTTTCAATTTCGCTCTTTGCCAGAGGAGGATTTACTAACCTCTGGGCTTGAGGTGCTACTCTTCCCTGACTCATCTCTAGGGGTCAATTAAAAATAAAAAATGAATAAAAAAATAAAAGTCTTACAACTTTGCAATGTTGACACGGTGGCTAAGTGTTTATTGCTACCACTAACTGATTATCTCATCAAGAATGGCTATGATGTTCACATTACCTGTTCTTATGAACACTACATGGAAAAATTACAAAAACAAGGATATAAAATAAAACCAATTAAGCTTGATAGAAAAATTTTCTCCCTCTCTCATATGAGAAGTCTCTGGCAAATGTATACATTTATTAAGAAAGAAAAATTTGATATTGTTCATGTTCATACACCAATTGCTGCTGCCCTCGGAAGGGTCACGGCAAAATTGGCAGGTACGCCCATTATTATTTATACTGCTCATGGATTTAGCTTTCATGAAAATATGCCTCCGCGGCAAAGAAAAGGTCATGTTTTAATAGAAAAAATTTTAGGTCGCTGCTGTACTGATATGCTTTTTACCCAAAGCCGAGAAGATATGCTCACTGCCATAGCAGAAAAAATTATGTCTGAAAAAAACGTTATTTGGATTAGTAATGGAATAGATATCAATAAATTTACTCTCCCTCCAGATAATAAATTAAAATATGCCTTAGGATTTAAAGATACAGATAAAATCATTGGATTCACAGGCAGGCTGATTAAAGAAAAAGGTATTGAAGACTTGTTGGTAGCAATGAAAAATATAAGAAAAATTATCCCCGAGGCAAAGCTTCTGGTTATCGGCCGGACGCTCGATTCTGATCCGCACAGTTTTAATAAAAAACTTATTAAAACACTTAACTTAGAAAATGCTGTGGTATTTGCTGGCTGGCAAGACAATATACCAAAATTCCTTTCAATTATTAATGTATTTACTCTCCCCACATATTTTCATGAAGGAATGCCGAGAAGTATTTTAGAGGCAATGGCTAGTGGCAAACCCGTCGTTGCTACAAATATTCGTGGATGCCGCGAAGAAGTTGTTGATGGTATAACAGGTTTACTTGTCCCTATCAAAGATCCTAAAGCCCTGTCTCGGGCAATTATAAAAATTTTATCTGATCCTGATCTAGCTCATACAATGGGTCAGGCAGGACGAAAAAGAATTGAAAAGGAATTCGATGAAAAAAAAGTTTTAGAAAAAGAACTAAAAATCTATCAACAATTGATCAACGAGAAATTATGATTTATTATCCGCTATTTATAGCTCCATTTATTATCTCGGTTGTTTCCATATATTTTCTGCGAAAACAGGGGCATACGTATCATCTTTATGATGAACCGGGTGAAAATAAAATTCACCAAAAACCAGTTCCTTACCTTGGGGGTGTTGGAATATTTTTAGGATTTACCGGGGGCTTAATTATTGCTCGTCTCCTCCATCAAATTTCTGGTTTACAAGCAGCGGGGGTTATCTTAGGCAGTAGTATTATTCTATTCATCGGATTCTGGGATGATTTAAAATGGAAAAAGAAAGGTCGTACCTTTCTAAAATTGTTGTATCAATTTTTAGTTGGATTTTTAATTGTCTTTATTCTAATTAAAATTGGGGTTAATTTTCAATTTTCTATCAATCCGATTTTAATGGCCCTGGCCGCTGCCTTGTATATTCTTGTGGTAATGAATGCCATCAACGTAAATGACGGATTGGATGGATTAAGCGGTGGGATAGTAGGAATTTCGCTTATTGGCTTTATTATGCTTTCATTTTTAACTAATAACTGGTCCATACTCACTATCTCAGGCGTCCTTCTGGCTAGTATTTTAGGTTTTTTAATCTCTAACTGGCACCCGGCTTCTATTTTTATGGGGGATAATGGCAGCCACTTCTTAGGATTTTCTTTAGCTATTTTAGCTATAATTTTTACTGGCCATCCTTTTTATAATCTTAAACAATTTATTGGCCCGCTTTTAATTGTTGGCTTCCCCCTTATTGATATAGGATGGACTTTTATTGTAAGACTGGCTCAACAGAGATCACCCTTTTCAAAGGGTCGCGATTATCTCTATGACCAGCTATACTTTAAGCTCAATTTTTCTACTCCCAAAACGGTCTTGATTTGTTATGCATTTCAAATACTATTAGTAACAGGCGGTGTTTTAATTTACTATATATGAAAATATTAGTCACCGGAGGAACAGGCTTTATTGGGGCCCATTTGGTCAATGTATTATCAAAAAAGGGCCATCAGGTTATTGTTATTAGTCGCACCAAAAAACCTCATAAACAAAATATAAAATTTTATAAAATAGATATATGCTCACCTAAACTAAATCTAATTTTTGAATATGAAAAACCAGATGTTGTTTTTCACGTAGCAGCTCTTCTTTCAGCAAAAAATAATGTTACAATAATGAAAACTAATGTTATGGGTAGCCTTAATATATTGGAGTGCTCACAAAAATATAAGGCAAAAAAATTTATCTTTGCTTCAAGCGCTGCAGTATACGGCCATACTAGAACAGACACAGTTGGTGAAAATCATTCCACCAACCCTTTATCTGTCTATGGATTATCAAAACTAACTACAGAAAAATTAATCAAAATTTACTATAATGAATATAACATTCCCTATATTATCCTCCGGTATAGTAATATTTATGGACCTAAACAAAAACCCTTTCGTCCGGGATCAGTGGTCGCTAACTTTATTTATAAAATAGTACACAACGAAATACCGGAAATTAATGGTACTGGGAAACAATTGAGAGATTATATTTATATTGATGATCTTATAAGGGCCCACCTTTTAGCACTAAAAACAAAAAAAATCGGTGTTTATAATCTTGGATCAGGTGTTGGAACAAGCCTTAATGATATTATTTCTAAAATTAATATAAATCTTAATAAGAATATAAAACCAAAATATAAGCTCTCGACAAAACGTGGCGTAGAAAAAAGTATTTTAGACATTACAAAAATCAAAAAAGATATGAATTGGCGCCCAAAAACTAACATAAATATCGGCCTTCAAAAAACAATAAATTATTTCAAATGTCTTTAAAAGAATTGAAGCAAAAAATTTTTTCTCGGACAAAAGTAAAAAAAATAATATTTTTCTTATTCGGAGATATTGTTTTAATCTCCCTCTCGTGTTGGCTGGGATTTTTTCTACGTTTTGATGCATCAATTCCACAAGAATATTCTACAATGATTTTAGGATTTATTGTGCTCGCTGTGCCAGTAACTATATTTTTCTTTTGGCTAGAAAAGCTCTATTCTATTTCATGGTCTTTTATTAGTGTTAATGAACTTTTAAGATTATTTAGAGCGGTTATTGTCAGTTTTCTTGTTGTTGGGACTGAGCTTTTCATCTTTCGAAACCATCCTGTTTTTATTGGATTCCCCCGTTCAATAATTTTTATTGCCGGATTTTTAACACTCTTAACTACCGGAGGGCTTCGTTTTTCTAAAAGAATTTATTTACATGGATTTAAACGAGGAATTTCTTCTAATGGCAAAAAAAGGAAAGGTATTTCTGTTTTAATTGTTGGTGCTGGTGATGCAGGAGAACAACTAGCCCGACATATTCTCTCCTCTAAGAATAATCCATATGCTCCAGTTGGATTTGTTGATGACAACCCCATGAAACAAGGGGTTTTAATCCACGGAATTAAAGTATTGGGAACACGAAAAGATATTCCAAGTATTATAAAAAAATATAATGTTGAAGAGCTGATTATTGCTATGTCTTCAGTTTCGCAAGATATCACTCGAGAAACTGTTGAATTGGCGCGGGGGGCAGGAATTGAAAAGATAAAAATTTTACCGGGAACAAAAGAAATTTTAGCTGAAAAAGTAAGTTTAAGTCACATACGCGAGGTATCCATAGAAGATCTTCTCGGCCGGGATGCGGTTACTATTGATACACAAGCTATTAAAAACTTCATTTCTGGGAAAAGCGTCCTCGTTACTGGCGCTGCAGGCTCAATTGGCTCGCACTTATGTGAACAAATATTAAACTTCTCGCCAAAAAAATTAATTGCTCTTGATCAAAGTGAGACGGGAATGTTCCACTTAGAGAGAGATCTCCAAAAGAAATATCCAAATACATCAAAATCATTTATTATTGGTGATATTTGCGATAAAGATAAAATAAAATGGCTCTTTAATACATTTAAACCTGGGGTTGTATTTCATGCCGCTGCATACAAGCACGTACCAGTTATGGAGGCACATCCAGATGAGGCTGTAAAAAATAATATTTTTGGAACATTAATTGTGGCTAAAGCTGCTATCAGTCATGGAGCTAAAAATTTTATATTTATCTCTACTGACAAAGCAGTAAACCCTACGTCTGTAATGGGGGCATCAAAACAAATTGGTGAAATGATTTGTTTATGGTTAAATAAACAAAATAAAACTAAATTCTGCGCAGTCAGATTTGGCAATGTATTAGATTCACAGGGCAATGTAGTTGGTATTTTCGAACAACAAATCAAAAAAGGCGGGCCAGTTGAAGTCACACACAAAGATATGAAACGTTATTTTATGGTTACTGCTGAAGCATGCTTATTAGTTATGCAAGCAGGCGCTACCAGTAAAGGCGGTGAAGTTTTTGCTTTGGATATGGACAAACCTATTAAAGTACTTGATCTAGCCAAAGAAATGATTAAGCTTGCCGGATATGAACCTGATGTAGATATTCCGATTGTGTTTACCAAACCGCGACCAGGCGAAAAACTATTTGAAGAAATTTTAACTGATTTAGAAACACCAACCAAACATGAAAAAATATTTATTGCCAAATTAAGCGACTTTGATGAACAAAACCTGCTTAATAATCTTGAAAAACTTAAGACTACACTTATCAAGAGAAACAATGACGATATAATCAAAATTTTAAAAGAACTTATTCCTACGTATCAACCACGTTAGAGGTCCGAATCATTTGATTCGGCAGAAACCTAAAGTTTCTTACCTCTAACGCGGTAAACCTAATTAATATCTATGAGAATTTTAGTGACGGGCGGAGCGGGATTTATTGGATCACATTTGGTTGATGTACTGATAAAAAACAAACATAAAGTATGTATTATTGATAATCTCTCTACCGGCTTGAAAGAAAATGTAAACCAGAAAGCAACCTTTTATAATCTTGATATTCGAGACAAAAAAATTCTTGAAATCTTTAAAAAAGAAAAACCTGAGGTTATTTTTCATGTCGCTGCACAGATTAATCTGAAAAAATCAATTGAAGATCCCTTTCTTGACGCAGATATCAATATCTTGGGCAGCCTCAATTTGCTGGAATGTTGTAAAAAATATGGGGTTAAAAAATTTATCTTTTCCTCAAGTGGGGGGGCTATCTATGGTGAAGCAAAAATAATTCCTACACCAGAAGAGCACCCAACTCATCCTACTTCTCCTTATGGATTAACTAAGCTAGCTATAGAAAAATATTTAGATATATATCACCAACAACATGGATTAAATTTCATTGCCCTTCGCTATGCTAATGTATATGGACCGCGACAGAATATCAACCCAGAAGTAGGAGGAGTTATTGCTATCTTTGTTCAAAACTTACTAGAAAATAAACCCTGTATTATCAACGGCGATGGTACGCAAACGTGTGATTATGTGTATATCGATGACGTCGTTAACGCAAATTTATCAGCCCTCAAAAGCAATGCAGTTGGTGTATATAATGTTGGAACTGGTATTGAAACTTCGGTTAATCAAATCTTTAAGAGCATAATTATGTTCTTAAAATTATCCCCTAAAAAAATGTATGGCCCCCCCATTAAAGGAGAGGTTCAAAAAAGCGCTCTTGATTGGAAAAAAATTAGAAAAGAACTTAGATGGAGGCCGAAAATTGATTTAGATAAAGGCCTTAAATTAACAGTTGACTGGTTTAAAAATAATAACTAAAATAAAACTATGGAAAATCAAAAACAATCACAATATGAGGAGGAGATTGATTTAAGAGATTATATTAATGTACTCTTAAAAAGAAAAAAAGAAATCCTGGCTATTTTTTTTGTTGTAGTGATACTTACCGCTGTAATTAGTTTAATAATGCCTAAAACTTTTGAGACTAAATCACTGCTTAAAGTTGGACAAATACAAGGAAAAAATATAGAAAGTATTGGTCAGACAACTGCCACAGTTCTTTCTTTAGCTAATCTTGAAAAAATAGGTCGAAAATTAGGCATAGATACTATTTCTCTATCAGGAAGGATAAAACTAAACGAAAATACAGGATTTTTAGCTATTATTGCAAAAGGATCAACTCCCGAAGAAACAGTTCAACTAGCTAATGCTGTTAGTGAAATGATAATAGAGCGACATGAAAAAATTATTGCCCAAGCACAAACTGCGCTAGAGCAAGAAATCCAACAAATTCAAAATCAAATCAATGATAACGAGACAGCAATAGAACTCTCTCAAGAAACAATAAAAGACCTAAAAGAAGAAAGCCAAATAATGCAAAAAAAGGTGGAAGACTTACTCGAAGAAAAAGGCAGTGTTTCTGAGGGACGAGGACTTATTGTTCAAACTTATATAGAAGCCTGGCAATCTAGCAAAAATGAAGTCAGAAATGAAAAGGCAAAGCTGGAAAGCCTAAAAGCAAAAAGTCAAAATTTAATAACAAATTTACGAGAAAAAGAATTGCAAAAAACCTATAGTAATCAACTTACTCAAATAGAAATACCAGCTGTTCCGCCTGAAACAAGAATCGCTCCCAATAGGACGCAAAATGTGATGATTGCAGGGATTTTAGGATTGTTTATTGGAACATTTTTCGCATTTGCGAGTGAGTATTTTAGAAAAGTAAAGCTTTAAAAAATTGACCTAATTATTCTAATTGACCTAATTGACCTAATAAATGTCTAATGATCGAAATCCCAAATATGATCTAGAAGAAAGAACTGCTAAGTTTGGAGAAGAAAAAATTACTTTAATGAATTAGTAATAAAAATAAAAAATTATAAGAACCTGCTCGCTTCGCTCGCAGAACCTTGAAGTTTGAAAGGAATAATATCTTTATCCAAACTTTATGAAGCAAGTAAAAGTAGAGGTTAATTTACCAGTATCTGTTTTCCGAGAAGGGAAAAGCTTTATTGCTTATACGCCTGCGCTTGATTTATCTACGTGTGGGAAAAACTATGACGAGGCAAAAAAACGGTTTAATGAAGCCGTTGAAATCTTTTTTGAAGAAACTCTTAAAAAGGGTACTTTATCCGAGGTCTTACAAGAGTTAGGATGGAAACGCGTAAAAACAAAATGGATGCCACCAGCAGTTGTCTCACAAGAATTGGAAAGCGTCAAAGTACCACTAAGTGCTTAACTATGTCTCGTTTGGCTCCTATTCATTGGAAAAAATTTGAAAAATTTGTATTATTTGTTGGCTGTCATTTTGTAAGAGAAAAAGGAGATCACAGAATTTATTGGAGAAATGATCTAAAAAGACCAGTAATAATTCCTTGATACTCTGAACTGCCAATATTTATCATGCGAAATGGTCTAAGAATATTGGGTATATCATCCAAAGAATATTTGGACATTTTAAAAAGAATTTAAGTTGGTATACATTATTACTAATAATTCCGTCCCCAAAGGTTGGATTTTTTGTTTTTTATCCCCGTAGATAAGCGGTATTAGCTTTCCTGCGTATTTTACTAAAAATAGTAAAGTCGTATAATAATGTAAAATTTTTAACCTGTGGATAAGTGGTATTGACTATTTTGGGGAATTTACCTAAAATAGTAAAGTATGGTTTACTCTCGAAAAATTTATCCATTTTTGAAAAAAGAAGCAAAGAACAACAATATTGTTGTTATCACCGGCTCTCGACAGGCAGGAAAGACAACGCTGCTTAAAATGCTTGAAAACGATTTTAAAAAACAAAAGAAGTCAACGCTTTTTCTTGATTTAGACTTGGTAGAAAACTTAGAACACTTTGAG
This sequence comes from Patescibacteria group bacterium AH-259-L07, assembly GCA_027718005.1. Lineage (GTDB taxonomy): Bacteria > Patescibacteriota > Patescibacteriia > UBA2591 > UBA6264 > JALLOO01. Next base: position 21,765 of record JALLOP010000012.1, read on the forward strand.
AATTTAGAAAACTTTTTAAATTATTTAAAACTCAACGGCCTTGATCCTTCTGGTCGCCATTATATTTTTATAGATGAATTTCAGCATTCTCCTAACCCCACAAAAATCCTAAAAAATCTTTCTGACCATTATCCAAAGCTAAAATTATATATTTCTGGATCTTCAAGCCTGGCAATGAGCAGTCGTTTAAAAGAAAGTGTAACGGGGAGAAAATCAACCTATAATCTTCATCCGCTCAATTTTGAAGAGTTCTTGCTGTTTAAAAAAGAAAATCAACTTTTGAAATATATTAAAAACTGGAATCCTGGCATAAACCTTCCTCCACAAGAAAACAAAAAAATGTGGCATCTACTTGAAGAATTCTTAATTTTTGGCGGCTATCCTAAAATTGTCCTGCAAAAAACCAAAAATGAAAAAATTAAAGAATTAAAAGAAATTTTTGACTCTTATATTAAAAAAGACATCAAAGAATTCTTAAAAATCAAAAATATTATTTCCTATAATAAGCTCATTGAAATTTTGGCACTTGCGACCGGAAACTTAGTTAACATTCACAAAATCTCTCCTCAACTATCTTTAGAAAGAAAGCTTCTTGAAAACTACCTTTTTCTTCTCGAGGAAACATTTATTATACAAATGGTGCGTCCCTTTTTTAAAAACAAAAAGAAAGAAATTGTTAAAATGCCTAAAGTTTATTTTGAAGATTTAGGCCTTCGTAACTTAGCGCTTAAAAACTTTAATCCCTTAAAGCTCAGATTTGATAAGGGCGCAATTCTTGAAAATTATATTCTAGGAGAAATCAATAAAGCTAATTTAATTTTATTTGACATAAAATTTTGGCGAAGAAAAATGGGTGCTGAAGTAGACTTTATTTTTCAAAAAAACAATAATCGTATTCCCATAGAAGTAAAAGCTCAAAAGTTTACGCCCCAAAAAACTTCTCTACCTTCAGGAATTAAAAGTTTTATTGAACACTATCATCCGCAAAAAGCATTAGTGGTGAATCATAATCTTAGTTATAAGAAAAAATTGAAAAGGACCACTGCTGAATTTATTCCTTTTTACTTCTTTAGTAAATATGTGAAAAAATACTTATAGTGTATGGTGGTGTTTAAAATTATACAACAATTTGTGTTGCCGAGTGTGTTTGTGGGGGTTTTTATTTTGATTGGACTGATTTTGTATAAGAAAAAAATTGGAAAAATATTGCTCATTACTGGTTTTAGCCTATATTACCTTTTTTCTCTTTCCCCTATTGCTGATTTTTTAATATATTCTCTTGAAAACAATTATCCTATAGTTACTGAAAAAAACATTAATCAAGCTGATACGATTGTATTGCTCTTAGGAGGCAAAGAAAGTAATGTTTTGCGTGCAAGTGAAATTTTGCGATTACATTCATTGAAAAGCCCGGCTTTTGAAATAAGAGGTCCGACCTTTTCAAACCGAAA
>JALLOP010000120.1 GCA_027718005.1 Patescibacteria group bacterium AH-259-L07
AAAATCCTTCAGTCTGCCGTTGGGCAGCTTGAAAGTTACAATATCAATTTTAACAAAGTTATCAAAAGCCCTTTTCTCTTTAACTTTTTCCCAGTTTTCTATTGGCATAAAGTGTTTTGAGGCTCGTGGGTTGATTAAATAATGCTTATCCACCTTTTTTTACTCGTCCGCGAGGAGGATAATACACATCGTGAGTGAGCATAACATAGTTGGAATAGGCTAGACGCTTTTTCTGCTCCATGCGCTGAAATCCTGCTAATCTGTTCCGTTCTTTTAGATCTTTATATCCTGATATGTGCGCTTTAATATCAGTGATATAAAACCAACGAAACCCAGCTAGAAATGCACGGCGACAATAGTCAGCGTCTTCACTGCGCCGGCTAACCTCTGAAAAATAACCCAATTTTTTAAATACCTTTTTAGAAAAAGAAAAAAAGCAACCAGCAAGATTCCAGTACGGCCACGGATCCAAATAATGGCGGCCATTGCGCGTAAATGTATAACCATTCATGTACGTATAGGCGCCAAGGATAGCCTGATCGTTCCAATCTTTATGCGCATTCATCAAAATTGTAACCCAATTCTTGTTTAAAATGGTAATATCATTATCAATGATAGTGTAGTAATCCATTTTTGTGTAACGTCGTAGAGCCACATTAACACTCTTTGGTTTACCGATGTTTTGAGCGTTCCGGCGTAAAACAACCTGGGGATATTTAATGCTGAACTGATCCAGAACGTTTCTCGTCTTTTCATCACTATGATCATCAACAATAAACAGGAGATTTTTTTTAAGATCAGTGGTCCGAATTATACTTTCAATACACCTCCGCGTAAGTATTGGCTTATTATAGACACTAATTATAATGAGATGTTTCATAATAATTTCTTTTGAGAACCGCCCCCTATTTATATATATTCCCTATGTCCCTGTTTTATTTAATTGCCCCATTCTTTTCTTTTTGACAACGTAATGGGTAAAATATAATCTTTCCACATGATTTTTATCCGATCTGGAAAAACGCAAAAGGATTTTTCTGCCTTTGCCCCAACTTTTGTACACTGTCATAGATTCTTTAAGACCAATTTTTCTAGCATGACACCTAAGGATACGCAAAATTCGGTTTAGTGTTGATAACCTGCCCCGGATTGCTTTCTCAAGATAAGGAACCTTTTTTAGCCTCCACTCTTCATACTTTTTTCTATCTAAACGCCCGCATTGAATAAATAAATCAATCGGGCTAACATAGTTCTGTTTTTTTAAAACTTCTCCCACATCCTTACATACAGTAGGATAATATTTATCCTTGGTATAATTTTTTGGTTTAATAATTTTCACAATTATAATAGCGTTCTATTCTTTTACTCTTTTGTAAATTCTATATTATTGTCTCTGCACCACTGAATAGCAATTTCCTTTATTGCTGCTTCTCGATATTTATGCCAATCACTCTGGAGATTAAATCTGTAAATATTCTGTTTAAATCTTTTAAACGCGCCAGGGCCTTTTATCGAGTCGTACAAAGTATTGCTGATCTTTTATCACTATATAAAATTACTTTCATTTGCCTGCCGCAGCAAACACATGTTTTATGCAATCGTTTAGTTATAGTTTTTTGATTTTTCTTAGATGAATGCATGCACTTAAATTTTCAAAATCTCTTTTTCGAGATCATTCAACTCTGCGAGCGCTGATATTAATTCACCGGTTTTTGCCGGCGCTAAAAAAGACAAATCCTTTAATGACTTTTTTAAAATTGTTAAACATTCTTTTAAAACATATTTTGTATATGTATAATCAAAGTCTCCATATCCATCGCCAGTTTCAATATGCCATCGGTTGCACAGCTGACGATAGGTCTTTGCTGATAACGTACTACTATACCAAAATAGGTCAGCGGCTTCTTCTGTGTTAAGCCATAAACTTTCACCTTTATGAGACTGATGTTCTGCTTCTGCTATTTTAAAAATGGTATCCCGCCATTTCTTTGCCTTTTTATACAGAGGAAACTCTTCTGGTCTTGGCGGTTCTTTAATATCATCAATGTTATCTATATCAATACCCCTTCTTTTGGCGTCTTTTTTAATCATGGTTAATGCTTCTCTAAAAGTATCGCCCACATCTTCTAAAGCACTTTCTATAGAATATGGATCTTCGCCCCTTTCAATATGTTTTTGGAGATCCCGCTTGATTGAACCGCAAATCTTACATTCATCCTTGCCGCATGGGACACACCTCCATGCACACTCCATCCATTTTGACATTTCAAAATCATCAGCATCTCCAACATATTCAAGCTCTCTGCTCTTCATTTGTCTTGTTTCTTTGCCCAAACTCACCTGTGCTGATCGTTCCCCCTTTAAAAAATCAACATAGAGCTCTTCATAATATTTATTGCGCAAAAGAACCTCAACCATTAATTTTTGCAAACTCTTATAAACACTCGGGGGCATGCTACTAATGTATTGGTAGCGGCGAAACCTTGGCTCATCATAGTTTTCCAAAAGGCTTTCAACAATATAGGTAAAATGGCAAAAACGATCTTTACTTTTCTTAATCCTTTGTTTTTCTGCTTCACTGATTTTTTTGCCATCATCAATGTTTAAATCAATTATAATATTCATTATGAGATAATCAGCAGCGTGCAAAATGGCTTGCCTGATTTTACCAGAAGAATGTTGAATGTATTTTAAAATAAACTCGGCCCATTCTTCAAAATCTTCTTCACCAATGGCTAAAAGCGGCCACTTAAGAACGCTGATCAAATAAATTTGATGGGCAACATCTTGAATCTCGTCAAATTTTTTAATTTCATCAAGAAAGATTGAAAAAGCTTTTCTGCCTTTTGCTCGTTGGGGAATGTAAACCTTATGCCAGAATTCTTCAGCCAGTTTCTGCGCCTGTTTAGCTTCTTCCCGTGAGCCAGTTTTTATTATT
>JALLOP010000121.1 GCA_027718005.1 Patescibacteria group bacterium AH-259-L07
CGTAAAATCAATGGAGGTAGAGGTTTGCTCCCATTGCCACCCTGTTTATACAGGCAAACAAAAATTTGTTGATACTGCCGGCAGAGTAGAACGATATGAAAAAATGCTTAAAAGATCAAAAGCAATGCAGCCATCCAAGAAAAAAGGGAAATAATCTTTATGGGCGTCGATGTCGAACAACTTAAACAACAGTTAACTGAATTAGAGGGTCAGCTCCAAGACCCTGAATTTTATAATACGCCGGATAAATTAAGTCAAGTCTCTCAAAAATATAACCAGGCAAAAGAACTCGTACGATTAGTTGAAGAATTAGGCGAGATAAATAAAAAATTAGCTGAAACACAAAAACTGCGTGAAGTTGAGTCAAATGAAGAAATGGTTGATCTGATTGATTCAGAAATACAAGCGTTACAGAAAAAAAAGAATGAAATAGAAGAAAAAATTACTCAAAATACTAAACAAAGCTCAAAACTTGACACCAAAAATGCAATAATAGAGATACGTGCCGGAACCGGTGGTGGAGAAGCAGCACTGTTTGCTGCAGATCTCTTTCGCATGTATCGCAGATTTGCAGAACAAAAACAATGGAAAATAAACCTTATTTCTTCTCATTCAACCAACATTGGCGGATTAAAAGAAGTAATATTTGAAATTAAAGGACCAAACGTATATGGCACACTTAAAACTGAAAGCGGCGTTCATCGCGTCCAACGCATACCTGAAACAGAAAAAAGCGGCCGCCTTCATACTTCAGCCGCATCAGTCGTGGTACTGCCAGAAGCACAAGAAGTTGATATTACCATTGACCCCAAAGACTTAAAAATAGATACCTTTCGCGCTTCTGGTCATGGCGGTCAAAATGTACAAAAAAATGAAACTGCCGTAAGAATCACTCACCTTCCCACTAATATCGTAGTCTCATGCCAGGATGAACGAAGCCAGGGACAAAATAAAGAACGGGCTATGACGATCCTGCGTTCACGATTATTAGCGCAAGAAGAAGAAAAAAAACAAAAAGAATTAAAGCAAAAGCGTCAAACACATATTGGTACGGGTGACCGTTCAGAAAAAATCAGAACTTATAATTTTCCCCAAGATCGGATTACGGATCACCGTATTAAAAAGTCATGGCATGGATTAGAACAAATCTTAGACGGCCGGCTTGATCCCATTATTGCCGCATTACAAAAAGAAGAGAATAAATAAAAATAATTTATATATAAAAAAATGAGCCGGGGACGTTTGTCTCCGGCTTATTTCTTAAGCCATGTTATACAGCATGGATAGGCGTTGTTTCCTGCCTGTCATCAGGAATGCTTTCCCTATATTTATCTTCAAGCCAATCAGGTATAGAATAGATAACTCTCCGTAGCTCCTCTTGTATATGATTAGGCAGATCTCCAAAGGCATCATCATCATCTCTAAGGTTCAGCAACAATACATAGTCAAGTGAAGGATGTCCCATTTCTTTCACCACACCATCTTCGCTGCGGCAAACAAAGTTATGGGTCTCGCCCTTGCCGGTATATATCGTCATTTTGTTCATCCCATCATCTATCTTGCCATACCGAAGATGTACATATCCGCTATCCTGAGTGCCGAATATATAACCTTCTGTCCAAGCACCGAAATTGTAGGTACGAACTTTCCATTCCCATGGCGATTGATCATCTGCTGGCGACCGACTTTCCATTGATGACTGATTCTCTTTTCGCTCATGCATTTGCTCTGACTGCTCAGCCCCCCCAGCAAACAGCTGCGATAAATACAACGAGAAAGGGTATGCCGATGGTGAATCCTACAATCGTGCGATTCTTTCTTCTCTCGTTCATGTTTTCCTCCTTGCCCTCCAAACTTTTGAAAAAGTTAAGAGGATGAATTTTCAAAGATGTTTCCTAAACCCTCTGTTTAGGATTATGTATATAGTTTAGCACATTTTAATTCAAATGTCAAGGAGCATGCACTAAGCGTCGTAAAAAATTATGGATACCGGGAACCCATAACTTATTTAAACCTAATTTGAGGATCCGATCTCTAAATTCCTTCAAAGTGCTGGGATCTCGGAATGACAAGGGGGGTTAATACAGAATTCTATGGTCAGGTGAGACGATGTTAATCCATATATTTCCTGGGACAAATTCTATTTCCCTGCCATTTTCATCATAAAACATAGTACGAGCGACCTGATTTTCTCGACTCCATATTCCTCTTATGACTATCCCCTGCTGGAATATCAATGCATTTCCTGCTCCTGTTGTTCTAATCGTACGCCTATCAAGCGAATCAAAGGGAACAATATCAGTAATTTGTATAACAATATTTTTTACCTGTATCTCAAAATTATTTTCACCAACAAAAACTTCACCATTTTGATGCCGCACATACACATTTTCATCTTCTCGATACTGCCAAATTATTGGCTCGCGATAATCAATTTTAAGTATTTGAGATAACCGCGGTAATTGTGAAGGCTCAATCTCGTCAGAAGTATATTCTAATGTCGGAGGTTCGACCCCTGATTTAAATTGCCAAGATTTAAAATCTGATCGAGGTTCGCTGATAAGAGTTTTCTGCTCTATTACATTGGCAATTAACTGCGCTGACGTATAGGTATTGTGCGGCATGGGGCGCTCTCTGTCACGCCAAAAATAAACTCTATGGGAACTCATCTCATTAATGCTATAGGGAATATATTGACTTTGCCGAAGCGTATCTAACCCTTTGGGGCTGCCACCAACATGGGTAAACAGCGCACCATATTCTTCTGCCCACTCAACAAAATATGGCCGGGCTGATCTGATCGGCCCAATCTTATCTGGCAACGACTCTTGATTATAAATACCTAAAAAACGGGTGATATCACCTTCAACCGGCACTTCATATATAATAGAAGCATTTTCAACGCCGCTTAACGGCCGAGCG
>JALLOP010000122.1 GCA_027718005.1 Patescibacteria group bacterium AH-259-L07
ATCAATTCAGTGAAGATTTTGTCGTATCTGAAAATTCAAGAGGAGAAAAAGTCATGGGCAAAAGAGAGGTGGTAGAGTTTGAGGGACCGCTGGGCAAGATGCGGCTGGAAAAAGTTACCCGTCCCCGGGTTATAGATAAAAAAGTGCTTCACGCCAAGCGAATTGGCAGTGCCGTTGCCGTGGATTATATATATTCAAGTGATGACCCCGTGATTGAATTAACGATTTATAAGGAACGTGAAGATGGCGAGTGGGAAGAGGTAAGTCCCGAGAGCATGGGCATAACGTGAATATATGATATAGTAAACCCGCTGAAAAATAATCATATATCTGCTATAATAGTATCAACAGGTATTAATTACTCTTAAAAAGCACATATATGATCAATGTAGACAAATTATATCAAAAACCTAAGATATTTCAGAGATTAACCGGCTTAGCACCATTCAAGTTTCAAGAACTGCTCCAAAAATTAGAGCCGCTCTTTAAGGAAGCAGAGACCAAAAGAAAGTATCGTCCTCACCAAATAAGAAAACAAGGTGGAGGTCGAAAATTAGCCTTATCCTTGGGCCAATCATTATTTATACTCCTTCTCTATTATCGCACCTATACCAATCATGTCTTCATTGGCATGGTGGCGGGCATGGATGACAGTAATGTGTGCCGTTATTTTCGAAGAATAGAACCATTATTAGCCCAGATATTTAGAATTCCTCAAAGAAAAATAGACATGAGCGAGGAAGAAATATTGGAACTTATCATTGACGCCACCGAACAGGAGAGCGAGAGAAGAAAAGGCAGTGGTTATTCAGGCAAGAAGAAAAAGAATACGATTAAAACGCAAATTATGGTTACCCCCGGGGCGCAATCAAATCAGTAACTCAATCTGTTAAAGGTAATATGCATGACAAGAAACTCTATGATTCTACCAGAGCAGTGACAAGAGTAAAAGTCAAACGCAAAGGGGATTTAGCATATATTGGTACTTCCTGCCAAACTCCTGTTAAAAAATAGAAGCATAAAGAATTAACTGATACGGAAAAAGAATTCAATAAACAATTTAATCAAGAGCGAATTATTGTAGAGCATATTATCGCTCAGTTGAAAAAGTTTAAAATACTGGACCATAAATTCAGGAATGATACATCACGCTATAATTTGATCTTTAAAAACATTGCAGGAATTAGAAATTTCGTCACTGCTTAAAATAGCTTAGACAAGGAGGTGTGATGTATCTCATACATCTATTTATCTAAATTATTTTTCAGTGGGTCTAATTTAAACAGTTTAATATTTAACCAACAGAACTATGATAGAAAAATTTGAAGGTGGTATTCCACCGCAAAAAAAAATCGAGAAAGTCGAGCAGCCAAAAGTTTTTGAACATCAACCGATTGAACGAATTGAGTTCGAAGAATCCCCATTGTTGTTTGATGTCAAAAAAACCGCCGAAACATTTTTTCCCGAAGGCAAGCATTTAAAAATTGCAAATGGGAATGAATATATATTAAATGAAGATGGAAATACAATACTGTTATTTGAAAACAGACAAGATCAAGGATTTAGTTCAGTTTATACCCCTTTAACACCCTCTGAGCTCAAAGCTAAATTGACAAGACTGCCAGAGGAAGAAAGAAAGAGGCTTTTCGATATCTTTGGCATTACAGACGATACGCCAGTCGTAGCACAATCTCAAGTGATCACTAAAAAACCTGCGTTTGATATGTTAGGGCCATTAACTAACTCATCCGAAACACCCACAACATCATCTATTCGAGAAAAAAACAAGCAGAGGTAGCAGATTTACAAGAAGATCACTTCTTAAAATTATCAGAACAAGAATTACAAAAGAGAAAAGCGGCACAATGGGAATCAGTAAAAGGGATAGATGATAATGACCCAAGAAAAATTGTTTATTTTAGAAGATTCACAAGAGAGTTTAAATCTAATGCCAGATTTAAACCATCATTAACAGCGCAATCTAGTGATAATTTCAGCTATTATGCTCTCGATGTTTCTAGGATGGAAAGTTTGCCTGCTGTCGAGCCTTATCAGGAAACAGCCATAATCCCGGAAGGTACGAAAGTCGGATTTGTTGCTGGATATCACCATCTGGAAAAACCTTGGGGAAAAATATTTAAGGATATGTTTCAACGACAGATAGAGTACAATCCGGGTCAAATAGAATTTATTTTGGTTGATAATAAAGATATCCCAACTGGAGATAGATCACCCGAAAGCGAAAGAGAAATCCAATCCGTAGTTAAAGAAAGAGGTATTACTCATCTCGTTGATGTACACGAGCAATTAGCCACATTGAATCATTATATGGATAGTCATTTTGAACCTGAATGGAGAGAAGGAAGAGAAAAAAATCCAAGCGGAAAAGAGTACACACTTGATCCTTTTGTACCAACTTGGATGATTGAGCAATATTATCAAGGCAATATATATCCACAGCTTCAATACGCTGTAAACGATCAAATAAAAAAAGTAATGAAGTTGATAGAAAAGATTACTAAACCTTGAATTACGAAATGCAATTCTAATAACTAAATTTGGATAATCCAAAAACTCATTTGGATTTCCCAAATTTGGTTGTTAGATGAACAAATTGTAAAGTTTACAAACATTAAGAGAGTTGATAAGCCAGTAGCGCGTAGATATAGTTAGCCAAATATCCGTCTACTGATCGTGGTAAACTCGTTACCAAGCCTTAAAACATTTTTAAACTTCTAAAGTTGAGTTCTATTAACATTCTGGTACGGTCACGGGCAAATTGGTTCAAATCACCGGAACCAACGCTCACAAATTCATC
>JALLOP010000123.1 GCA_027718005.1 Patescibacteria group bacterium AH-259-L07
CGTGGCTCCCCAATTAGGACGTTGCCTGCCCCGTAGTGAGCTTATTCTACTACCGGGGTTCGAACCCGTTTGGAGAACCTACAGAATCAATTTGTGTTTAAAATAACGGTTTCTTAGTAAAACAAAAAGCCCCAGTCGTCAAGGCGCGGGGCTTCTTACTTGTTACGGGTTAGGCGTTAACCTACCCACACTTTTCCGTCAGGGAATTCGCGGCTACCGGTATACACATAGTGACCTCCGGCTCCCCAGATACTGTAATCATCAAAGGGATCATCAAAATCATCATCAAAGATATCGGCCATTTCTTTTTCATCATCTGTTATAGTAGTTTCACGGATGATTTTATCGCAAGTGCGACTATCGTGTTCGTTAAAATGCTGAGCGCATAAAGCAGCACAACATCTTGGACATTGATATTCGCCCTCTTGTCTGTCGTTAAAATAACATTCGTACATTCTTGCCTCCTTTGTTTATTGTTTTCTATATTATATCACATTTTTTTGCCTTGACACACCACTTTTCCCCAAAATAAAAAACTCCGAGTCGTGGACGACATTAGAACCTATTTTATGGTAGTAGAGAATCAATTTAGCTTTAAAATTGCGGCTTCGTGGTAAAACAAAAGAGGCGGACTAAATCATTAAGCCGCCACTTTGTTAATTATAACTAATCTGAGGATTGAAGTCCATCTCGTTTATAACAATCGCCTGCTGTTTTATATAACACCCAAAGAATTAATATCCCCCAACCAATAGTCGCCACAGGAGGGGTCCAATATCCAGCAAAGTTAAAGTTTCTCAATATAGCAGCAGCGAAAAGCTCTAATACTATTACAATCCCCCAAGTGATTAGAAACTTCTCGAAACCTCCAGGCTTAAACGAGAAAGTTAATCTATCAATGAACGCACTCATCTTTTCCTCCTTTCCAATTTTTGATTATCTATATTATATCACATTTTCCCGCTCTTGTCAACCCAAATTTTCCCAAATTTTCCCAAAAATAAAAAACTCCCCGAGTGGAACGATGTTCAAACCTGTTTAGAGAGTCAAAGAATCAAAAAAGTTATCCACATGTCCCTCAAGCCTCCTCATTGACATATTTGCTATATAAGCTATAATAGTCTTAGAACAAGAAATTCGGGACAAATCCCAGTGGGAGAGTTCTCATTCGTGAGGACTACCGGATTTTCTGACCTCGACAATGGTCGGGGTTTTTTTATTCAACAATTACTATAATTTTTTTTCTCAATCGTTTATAGTATTTAGAAATTTTATCTAAATTCTTTTTATCAAAATATGATCGTGTCAGCCCCGCTATCATATCAGCTAATCTAATACCGGGATACTGAGTGCTCTTCACAGTCCTTAATTTTTTTACTGAAATTCCTTTATCCCGCAGGATCTTTTTTATTCTTCTCTCATACCATTTTGGCTTCTTCCCATCAATATAGATATTTCTAATATTCTTTTCAACAATCATGTGAACTAATACTCTCTCCAATTCCCTTACTGGATTAACAGGATTTTTGACAACAGCGATTTTCGTTGTAAAATCTAACTTCAGTGCTTCATCCATAAACTTTTCTTTTACTTTCCACACTGTTTTTGCCCAATGAAAATAATCAATTTTTAGTCTTTTTTCTATTTTTATAATCTGTTTTTCTAAGACTTGATAATTCTCAGTTTTAATATACGCTAAAACAAACGTTGAATGTTCAACGTCTTTATGAATACCAGATTCATCAATAAATATTAACATATCTCATCACTTTAGATCAGCATATCTTACTGTGTTGATTATATCATGAAAAATAAAAACCCGCTATTATCCTTAAATTGGCTAACCAACTAAGGATAGGAGCGGTGGGGTTAGTGTTTATATTATAGCAAATAAGAATAGATTTGTAAAGGTAGTGGTAGGGGCTGTGGGTAGGGGCTGTGGGTAAATCAATGACACTAATGTAACTAAAAAACAGAGATCCACCTCGCCTTTTGGTCAAATCTACAATGGCTCCCCCAGTGGAACGATGTTACTTTGTCCGCCGACTTTGTCTGGTCGTAGGCCGACTTTGTCGAGCCGAAGGCCGAAGCTTTCCCGGCCTTCGTAGCCGAAGTAACTTCGGCGGAGTAGGCAGCGGAGGAGGAGAACCCTTCTTATAGGATTAGAGAGTAAATTTGTGTTTGAAATTGTGGCTTTGTGGTAAAACAAAAAAACGAGAAATTCTTTATAAGAAAAATCTCGCTCTTTTTTCTTTTGATTTAGGTATTAATCAAGAAATTTTCGTTCAAAGATCCTGTCAAGATATCGAACGGCATGTATTAGGAAATCATAAAGGAAATGCACAATAATAGCCGTTACAAGCCCATATTCAAACATCAACCAGAACATGACAAAGCCAATAAACCAAGAGTTAAAATATCCAAAGATTCCAAGATATTTATGTATATCTCTGAATTTCGCATTAGCTGCAAGTGCAGCTGCTCCAACGAACCAACCAGCTGGATGAAACAGGAGCCAGCTCATTTTACCAAGGGTAACAAAATTAACCACCGGCCCTGCAATGTGAAGGAAAAACCATTTAGGAATCCCGAGGCCAAGAAAACCAAAAAATAAAAAGTTAGTAATCTTAGCACCGATAATCCCCAAAAAGAAAGAGAGCCATCTGAACTTTATCTCTTCAAGAACTCCTGCACAAATA
>JALLOP010000124.1 GCA_027718005.1 Patescibacteria group bacterium AH-259-L07
ACCGATCCTATCGCTGACGCGTGGACAACCTACTCATCCAGAAGATGGAAACAGAATATTCAGCCCATACAAGGCGCGTTAGACAAGGTAAAAGCTTTAAATGGTGTATATTTTAACTGGAAAGCGGATGGCAAGCGCGATATAGGTATGATTGCCGAGGAAGTGGGAGCGGTTATTCCTGAGGTTGTGGTGTACGAAGAGAACGGCATAGACGCTAAATCATTGGATTATGCCAGATTGACAACAGTGCTCATTGAAGCCATAAAAGAGCAGGGAGAAGTCCATCAAGCGCAAATAAAGGCCTTAGAAGCTAAAATACAGGCGTTAGAAGCGCTTTCTATCCAAGAATTAGGAAATAGCAAAGAACTGATTTCTGAAAACAGCGCAGGTGAAATTTCTAGCTCCGCTCGAGATAACCAAAAACAGGGCAGAAATGACAAAGAAAGTATGAGCGATAGAACAAGCGAAAGCGAGTTTTCATTGATTAAATGGTTAGAGCTCGTCATAAGGAAATTATTTGCCTTTCTAAATCCATCAAATTATTTGGTTCAGAAATAACCTCCTGTCATTCCGCGCTTCGCGCAGAATAATAAAGAGCGCGGAAAGACAAGTGTTTACCTGGTACAGAAATAACGGTGTTCTATATCACGAGTTTTGCTAAAAATCGCAAAAACCTACAAAAGTCGTGAGATTTTAACCGTGAAACTCGTGAGATTCACTCCTGTTTTACGTAAATTCAATCAACTAAAATAATCTAAAATTCAATTTTTTATGCTTGTAATCGATATAACTTGCAAAAGTCGTGAGATAAAAACGCGAAATTACGCTTTTTTGAGGCAAATAAGGGTGCAAAATACAAAAATTAGCGCAAAGATCGTGATATAAATATTTCTGCTGTAAAAAAACGTGATATGAGAAATCCAAAACGTGACACTAAAAAATCTCCGCCTGAACCAATATTCGCGGATTCTGCTAACAAGCAAAATCCTCCTGCCAAACCAGAGCAGGAGGCAGATACCCCTGGTTTAGCCAATGTGTTCAGTATCAGCAGATGTATTTATTGCGACAGCACAAACATTGTAAAACGAGGCAAAAGAAAAAAGAAACATGAGCATGTCCAATTATATCTTTGTAAAGATTGCGCAAGAACATTTACCGGTCAGACCTTAAAAGGCAAACAATACCCGGCACGAATGGTGTTAGACGGAGTCAGTTATTATAATATAGGGTTTTCTTGCGCGCAAAGCGTCCGGTTTCTAGAAGCAAGATTTGGATTAAAAGTTGATGCACGAACATTATTCTGTTGGGTTGAAGAATTTAAACAGCTTTGCACGTATGCAAGGATGCGGGAATACGGCTTAAAATTATACTCTCCGTACCAAATAATTGAAACCTCAAAAATGTTTCACCGGCAGATATATCACTTCCGCTACCATCGCGCAAAAATGCATCTGGCTTTAGAAGAATACAAGCACTACAAATTTACCGCTTTAAAAGAATTGCTTGACTGTGTCACCACAGACTGCCCCCATCAAATGTTTATGGGTTCCAAGCGCGCGTCTGAAATCAAGAATATTTTTAATCTTGATCAAGTAAGAATAAGTGAAAAGAAAAATTATGCGGTGCGATTGGCGCAATTGGTTTTACAGGCGGTAACAGATAATAAATTACGGCATGATACTCTCCAGAAATTTATGCTGGCCAATGATTCTGTTACCGTAGCCACCGAGATTCCGGTTTACCTTGATAAACAAGATCTTGAGCATTTACAAAAAGAGTTAAAATTTCAAATTCCTTTTGAAATTGACAATTACGTAACAGGGCATATAGATATTTTACAGGTAAGAAACGGCTCTATACATATTCTGGATTACAAGCCAAATGCTAAAAAAGAAAACGCGGTAACTCAGTTAACCTTATACGCATTAATGCTGAGCCGTTTAACCGGCTTGCGCGTATATCATTTCAAATGCGCGTGGTTTGATGACAAAACATACTATGAATTTTTTCCTTTGCATGTAGTATTTAAGAAGAAAAGAAGAAAGAAAAAATCAACCATTAAATAATATGTATCCCAGAATACGTCCGCGAAACGTCTACCGCGCCAAAACAAGATATAAAACCAAAAAACCTATAAGAGGTTTCAGAGATTTGGAAATATATCAGATGGCGCAGCAGTTAGCCATTGAGATCATTAAAACAATACAGCCATTTTTAGCGGAAAAAAAATATACCAGTGAGGAAGTTTTTTGTGAAATGGCTTTGTCAATTCCCATGCATATAGCAAATGCTCATACACAGCGGTTTGATGATGCCCAAAAAGCAATAAAAACATTAGAGCAGGTAATTGTAAACTGCAATAATATGATTGTGTTTTTAGAACAAATAAAACAGATTTATGCTGAAAAACCAGATGAATCTATTATAGACAAGAATAATAAGAACCGTGCTTCGCAGAACCTTGTTATTCGCTCCGCTCATAATAACAAACCAGAAAAAACCAGCACGGATTTAACTGAAACTCATAACGTTTTTATGCTTTGTGAAGAACTGGTTAATACGTATAACAGAGTGCGCATAAAAACGGTTAATTTATTGAAAGCATGGAGAAGATGGCAATCAGAAGACAAAAAATAAAA
>JALLOP010000125.1 GCA_027718005.1 Patescibacteria group bacterium AH-259-L07
ATCTATTTTTCAACAAATTATTTCGTAGATTTTTATGCAAATAGAATCAACAACACTTTGGGATTTCCCAACACAAAACTATGGAGATAAACCCCATGGCAATAATAGGTTTAGGGGCGTTACTCCTGCAATGGTAATTTGGAATTTATTGCAACGCTATACAAAAGAAGGTGACTTGGTCGTTGATCCAATGTGCGGAAGTGGAACGACAATTGATGTTGCTAATGAGTTGAATAGAAAAGTAATCGGTTATGATCTTAATGCTGTTAGGCCCGATGTAATAAAAAATGATTCTCGAAAAATTCCACTTCAAGATAATAGTGTTGATTTTGCTTTCATTGATTCGCCGTATTCTAACAATATCAAGTATTCTGATGATGAAAAGTGTATCGGTAAAATTTCTTGCGAGGATGAAAAGTTTTATGACGAGTTAGAAAAAACAGTGAGAGAAATTGCCAGAATATTGAAACCAAACAAAGCAATTGGCTGGGTTATTGCAGACCAGTGGATAAAAAGAAAATTTACTGCAACAGGATTTTTAATGTGGCAAAGATTAGAAAAATATTTTGAGCCGATTGATATTGTTTGTCTAACAAGGCACAACCAAACATCAAACACAGGCGTTTGGCATAACAGAGCAAGGCAGTACAATTTTTATCTGAGAGGGTTTAAATATTTATTTATAATGAGAAAACCAAATAAATTCTAAATCCACTCGACACCCCTTGATTTTGTAGTCCGTCCAACAAAAAATTGCGGATTTGATCCGCAAATCGCACAAAGCCCGCAAAAAGGTAAAAGAATTATTAGAAGAAGTAAAACAAAAAGTCGAAGAAATAATAGAAAATAAGTAAACAAAAATGGGATTTTTCAAAAAACTCAACGTTATTTTTAATAAGCGTTTAATTTATCAAGACAAAACAAAAAGAACAATATACAATCAAGAAAAAGTACGTTTCTTTAGTCCTTCTGGTTATTACCTCGTAGTCATCACCGCTCGAGCAAAAAGCGAAAAACAATTAGGAGAATACGTCACCGATGACGAAGATTTAACAGTTAAAATAGACAACAAAACATTTCCCAAACTTAAATCGAAAGATCTGATTGACTCTCCCGCCGCTTTTAGCGGAGGAAAACTACATAATCTTGCTAAAACCGTTTACTTCCTAACCTTCCTGCATGGCAAAGAACATACCATAACGTTATTAGCAGATAAACCCACCAATACTGCCACATTTGAAAGTTTAGAGATCTATAGATTGCAAGAGCTTACAAGAAAATTAAAACTAAGTCCCCATATTCAAGCTGAGGACGGGGACAGACGTCCCTGGATTACCTTTGTTTTAGATAATCTCCCTCTACGCTCTCTCAAGGCTACGATTACATACTCCAAACGAAAACATGACAGTGATGATGTCAAAGTAAAAATAGACGGCAAAATTCAAACCAGTTCTTTATCAGGCATAAAGCATTTTTTCTGGAAATTCATTGGATCTCATCTTTCATGGGAATTTCCTACCAAAACTAGAACAAAACGATTTTGGCCATGGGTGCCACAAGGATTACACTACATTGAGTTTGACGCTGACAGAATGCCAATTTTGCACAAAATAGTTATTAATTTTGGTAGAAAACCGTCTATTCCGGAACAAATATCTCCAAAACAGATACCGACAGTGGATAATCCAAAATGGACAGGCGATTTTAGAGATGATACAGAACACATGCTTTTAGCTCGAGCAATATTTGGCGAAGCAAGAAGTGAAGTTTTATCTGACAACACAAGAATTGCCATTGGTTGGTCGATTAGAAATAGGGTTGATAATCCAGGTTGGTGGGGAGACTCTTATCATTCAGTTATTTTGGAACCAAAGCAGTATAGCACTTTTCGCATAAGTGACCCAAATCGTCCTTTTGTAGAGAATCCTTTGCGTGCAGATAATTTTATTGATAAAAAAGCTTGGCAAAATTGTTATAAAATAGCAGGGCAGGTAATAAGAGGAGAAGTACAGGATCCAACTAATGGCGCTAATCATTATTATGACGAGAGCATAGCTCGCCCTAAATGGCTCACTCAAGAAAATTTTATAATAAAACTTGATACTATATTTTTCCATCGTTTATGAACCCCGTTAGAAGTCCGAATCATTTGATTCGGCAGAAACCAGAGGTTTCTTACTTCTAACGGGGTGAATTCCGTTAGAAATCTCGCTTCAGTGAGAGTTCTAATATAAATAATAAAATAATATAATTTACATTAATTTCTAACAGGATGAAAAAAAGATTTGGCACACTTATACTTATATTATTAGGGAGTTTATTATTATTGAGCATTGTGGTCGTTTCTTCATTTATTCCCTCCCGTATAGAGGAATTATCGTATAACATAGAGAAACTAAAATATAACATATGGGAATTATCAGATGACATAGAGGATTTAATAGATATGTCGTCAGAGCTATTTGTTCCGTATGAAATAGAGGAGCCACTGGATGGCATACGTAGTTCTATAGGCATTGTGCATGTGTTGTCGCCATTTAAGTTGATTAAAGATGGGTATATGGGCGTAGTATATTATGATGGCGATATAAAACGTTCAGTAACATATCAAGGCCAAAAAATTAGCTATTT
>JALLOP010000126.1 GCA_027718005.1 Patescibacteria group bacterium AH-259-L07
AAAATGACAAGCGATAGAAAAGATAACTAATAAATTTTATTTCTTAATTAAATTTTGGCTTTATTAAAACCGGCCAAAGCCGGTGTTATTTTAAGTTTAGGAAATCTTGCTTATTCTGTCAATTTAATGGCCTGTGGATAACTTTCGGTTTTTTTTCGGTATTTTATGTTATAATTTAGAAGTAAGATAATAAACCTTTCAAGGTTCTTGAGCGAAGCGAACCTTTGAAAAGTATAATATTTTATTGCTAAACTTTAGAAAAATAATGAATCACCATCATGCTTACAAAACGACAAAAACAAATACTTAATTATATTGAAAAATTCATTCAAAAAAATGAATATGCTCCTTCGTTAGAAGAAATAAAGGAGCATTTTAACTTATCATCGGTTGCTACAATACACCAACATATTGAAGCATTAAAAACAAAAGAATATCTTAACAAATCAGCGCATCAGCATCGAACCATTGAGTTAACCAACAATAATCAAAAACCTGAATTAATACAAATTCCGCTTCTTGGCACTATCGCTGCTGGCGAACCAATTGAGGCAATTGAAGATAAAGAAACAATTGCGGTACCAAAATCTAAACTAACTAGAAGTGGAGATTTCTATGCACTACGAGTAGTTGGCAATAGTATGATTGATGAAAACATTAATGATGGGGATATTATTTTGGTTAAACAACAAAGCATAGCCGAAAACGGACAAAAAGTTGTTGCAATTATAGATAATTCCGAAGCAACTCTTAAAAAGTTTTACAAAGAGCAGGGCAATATCCGTCTTCAACCCGCCAATAATCAAGTTGAGCCTATTATTATAGATAAAGATATCCCTATATCAATTCAGGGAATTGTTATTGATGTTATCCGAAATGAAAATCTATTCGCTCAGGATAAACTAATAGAAAGCGATGTTGATAAAAAAGAAACTCAACAGCAGTCACTCTTAACTAAAAAAATTAAAATTACCACTAAGCCCGCAAAGGATTCAGACGCGGTTTTATTTCATGGTGACCGTCTTGATTTAATGAAATTGTTACCAGATAAATCGGTAAAACTTATAGTTACTTCGCCTCCGTACAATATTGGAAAAGAATATGAGAAAAGAAAAGACTTAGATATTTATTTAGCAGAACAGGAAGAAACAATTAAAGAAGGAGTACGAATACTAACAGATAACGGAAGCATATGCTGGCAGGTTGGAAATCACATCGCTAAGGATGGCGAGGTTTTCCCTTTAGATGCACTGATTTATCAAATTGGAAAAAAATTCGACCTTAAATTACGAAATAGAATTGTCTGGCATTTTGGTCACGGACTGCATTGTTCCAAAAGATTTTCTGGCAGACACGAAACTATTTTATGGTTCACAAAAACTGATAACTATACATTTAACCTTGACCCTGTGCGTGTCCCCCAAAAATACCCTGGGAAGAAAAACTTTAAGAAGAATGAGAAATACGGAACATTATCTTGTAACCCTCTTGGTAAAAATCCTTCTGACGTCTGGGAAATCCCAAATGTTAAACATAACCACCCAGAAAAAACAAAACACCCTTGTCAGTTTCCGATTGAGTTAATAGAAAGATTCGTTCTTTCTATGACCAACGAAGGTGATATTATCTTTGATCCTTATGTCGGGGTTGGTAGCGCAGTGTGTGCAGCCCTAATTCACAACAGAAAAGGCTATGGGGCAGACATTATAAAAGACTACTTGGATATAGCAAGAGATAGGATTAAGGCCGTAACAAATGGAACCTTAAAACGGCGACCGATGGGCAAACCCGTTTATCAACCGACAAAAGGAACAAGCTTGTCAAA
The DNA here is from genome assembly GCA_027718005.1 of Patescibacteria group bacterium AH-259-L07. Taxonomy (GTDB): domain Bacteria; phylum Patescibacteriota; class Patescibacteriia; order UBA2591; family UBA6264; genus JALLOO01. Next base: position 1,826 of record JALLOP010000126.1, read on the forward strand.
AATACCAAAAGAATTTTTAAAAATTCAAAACGGTTTATTTGGGGCCAGGGCGTGAGCCTTTATATTTTCGCAAACGAATTGAGGCAAGAGCCTCTTTTTTATTTTCCTTAAAAAGTTTTTGCAATTTTACAGCTTTTATCTTTTCCTGTTCAGTTAAACCAATTCCAATAATATAAACTGGGATATCAATATTGCCCTCTCCCCTATTTTCGAAGTCAACAAGTAACTGATCAAAGGAAGAGACACCGGTAGACATTTGTTTTTGTAATTCATGGCTTGGTACAACTTCTATCCCACATTCAATATATCTCAATTTCTTAAAAATGATCATCTTTGAAAAAATATCATAACCCATAAAAGCGTATTTACCAAATTGAATTTCGAGTCCTACTTTATTTTTAATGCCATCCATTTCTCGAAATCTTCCTTTACCAAAATTATGGCGTGGTTCTATGAACTTCTTTCTCTTTCCTTCTGCCTTTTCTGTCCATCCTTTTTTATGTAATTCAAGTTTTAAATAATCATTTATACCTCGAGGCGAAAACAAAAGCCTCCCCTTTATAGTTTTTTCTCGACTCTCCTTCGTTAGACAAGTAATGGCATCAAGTCTTTTAATGGTCCTTAAAATATCAGTGAGTTCTTTAGGATGATTCTTCTTGATAAATTTTTCACCGTTTTTGAACGAGTATGTGTTTATGATTTTCATAAATTTTGGACATGTGCCTTCGGTACATAACTAATTTCGGAATCTTGGGAAAATC
>JALLOP010000127.1 GCA_027718005.1 Patescibacteria group bacterium AH-259-L07
ATTCTCTGTCTTTGATAAGCATTTTACCCTCCTAACTTTCTTCGAAAGTTTGGAGGGTTAATTTCTAAATTGTCAACGAGCGTATTTTTTGCGCCACTGCTTTATTTTTTTATGATTGCCTGATAATAAAACGTTTGGCACTTTAAGCGATTTTATCTTACCAGATGTATCTTTATATGTAAAGACTTCTGGACGCGTATACTGTGGATATTCTCCAACAATTTTCAATTGAGATTCTTCGGACTCTGCCCTCGGAATGACACCTCCGGTGTCATTTTCAAAATCTGTTTCCTCTTGTAAGGATTCAAGGCTAATGACGCCGGGAATTAACCGAGTTACTGTATCAACCACTATCATCGCAGGAAGCTCTCCGCCAGTCAAAACATAAGGACCAACTGAAATTTGTTCATCAACAAACGTTGTTACTCGTTCATCAATTCCTTCATATCTTCCGCATATTAAAATTATTCTATCTAACTTTGAAAATCTTTTAGCCATCTTCTGATCAAACTGCTTGCCTTTTGGCGTCAATAAAATAACATTTCTCCCTTGCTTCGCTCGGGATGATAAAGAGGGGGAACGGGATGATAAAGGAGAAACTGCTTTGATTTTTTTTAATGCTTTATATATCGGCCTGACTTTTAAAATCATGCCCGGCCCTCCGCCATACGGTCGATCATCAACAGTCTTATGCTTATCAGCAGTCCATTTGCGAAGATCATGGATTTTGATGACAACTAATTTCTTCTCTTGCGCCCTTTTAATTATTGAGGTATTAAAATAAGGATCAAATATATCAGGGAAAATAGTAATGATGTCAAACTGCATAGGACCTTACGAAAGTACATATTAGTACTAATATTACTAATAAATTTATTTGTACTATACGTATGGATTAGTAATTTAGTAAGGTATTTACGACAAAAATCGCCACCCAATAAGTGACGACCTCTGCCACCCTTTTATTGGGAATAATTTTATAACTTCAATTCCTCATCAGAGCTTGAAGTAGGCCTCCTGTGCGTCGATCCTTCTGGTTCTTCAATCTTAAGATTGACACGGGCATTATTCCTCAATCCAACAATCCTGAGCAATGTCCTGATTGCACGCGCAGTAGATCCTTGACGACCAATAACTTGACCCATATCTTCTGAGTTAATCTTCAAAGAAAGAAGAACACCCATCTCATCCACGTTACGCGTTACGTTCACATCTTTTGGATTAGCAACGAGCGCCTTAATAAGATTCTCAAGAAACTCTTGATCTTGATATTTTGCAGCCATAATTCTTAATACTTACATACAATTCATATTATCCAGTCGTCCGACCTTTTGACTCCATAACATACAGACTGGTATATCATATATAGTATAACAGATTTAATTTTTTTGTCAAGTTACTTTTTCCACCTCTTTTCCCCCCTCTTCCTTTTTCTCCTCTTTTGCTTCTTTTTTAGGCGATTTTTCCTCTTTCCTTTCTTCCTTTTTCTCCTCTTTTGCTAATGCCCCTTTTCTGTCCTCTTCGGCTTTTTCTTCAACTTTTTCTTTCTTTTCTTCTTTTTTATCCGTAGCTTCTTTTGGTGCTTCTTTTTTCTTTGAAACCCTTTTCTTCGTAACATTAACCTTTTCAGCTTTAATAATTCCTTTGTTAACTAATAAATTATGTACTGAACCGGTTGGCTGAGCGCCATTTGAGATCCAGTATTTTATTCGTTTTTCATTTAATGAACACTCTTTTGTCAAAGGATTATAAAAGCCAAGATCTTCTAAAAAATCACCCCATGGATCTTTAGATTTTTCCAGTACAATAATACGAAAAAATGGTTGGTTTCTCTTACCCTTTCGAGAAAATTTAATTGCTAACATAAACAATCATTAAAACATTAGGGACATTGGAATATTCTAACATACTGCCTTAAATAATCAACCCTGTTTTGCCTTTTTTGCCACAAGATTACTCGCTCGAAGTAATGATTCAAACGTACCTGCGTCTGACCAAAAGCCTTTTACAAATTCAAACGTTGCGGTCCCTTGTTTGATATAAAAATTGTTTACATCAGTAATCTCAAGTTCTCCTCGCCGCGACGGCTTAAGCGTTTTTATTACATCAAATACTTGTTCACCATACATATATAAACCAGTGACGGCATATTGGCTTTTTGGTTTTTTAGGTTTTTCTTCAATATTAATTACTTTTTTGCCCTTAACCTCGGCAACGCCAAATCGTTCTGGATGTACTACTTTTTTTAAAAATAGCTTTGCTCCCATAGGTTGAGTCATAAAATCTTTAACCGCAGGCGTAATATCATCTTCAAAAATATTATCTCCTAAAATAACTACCACCTTACCCTCATCAGCAAAATCTTCTGCCAATCCTACGGCTTCAGCAATACCGCCAGCCCTCTCTTGATAGGTGTAGTGAAGCTCTTTTAACCCAAATTCTTTTCCGTTGCCTAAAAGCCTTAAAAAATCACCCGGATTGTTGCCACCAGTCACAATTAAAATTTCTTTAATACCGGCGTTAACCAGGGTCTGTAAAGGATAGTATATAAGAGGACGATCCCAAACATTCAAAAGCTGCTT
>JALLOP010000131.1 GCA_027718005.1 Patescibacteria group bacterium AH-259-L07
TTTGCTCTTATCAACAAGTGAACACGGACTCACCTCGTGAAATAAATTTGAGCTTGCATCAGACATAAATAACCCTTGTCCCGCTTTCAGTAAAATTTCTTTTTTTAAAACAAATGTGCCATCGTTTGTTTTTTCAAACACTTTCGAAACACCACCTTCAACGTTCTGACGATTCGCAATAAACATAATTATGTAGTCCGCGTCATCCTGATGTTTCCCTTCTGGAGTATTCGTCTTCGGATCATTACGTACTAATAACCGCATGACATGAAATTCAAACTTCAACTCGAGCGCAGTAGGAACTTTTTCTTTGATGTCGCGCGCAACTTTTATAACGAGACCTATGAAGCCCTTATAATTGAGTAAATCCTTGCTCAGGGTTGCGAACCGTCTCGGCAGGTTTCTATAATCGCTAGATTCTTGCACAAAATCCTTCGGTGGCGAGATTGATATTTTTGGTTCAGTGCCAGCATCCCGTTCGTTGAATCTTAGGACAATCTCAGCAAACGCTCTTTGTCGGTAGGGTTGAATTAGATCAAACACCTTCTTATCTGATGGGGAAAGAGTTTCTACATATTCTCTAATAAGCGATTCATCCCCGTTCGCGTAATAAGTCAGAAACAGCTCTTTTCTCTTCTCCTCGTCCAAAATAGATTTGTCCGCGAAAAAAGTGATTTGGTCTCTTCGGACATCATAAAAATCGTCTTCAACATCATTATCAAAGACATCTCTCATTTTCTTCAAAAGTTTACTCTCTGCATTTATCCAATCGGAGAGCTTAAAATCTTGAAGGATATATTCTCTATCTATTTTGGACAACATAATCATTGATAATGAGATAATCTATTTTCGACTTTTTGAAAGTTTTCACCGCGTCATCTGGGCTACAAACGATCGGTTCTTGAATATTAAACGAAGTATTGAGAACAATAGGAATCCCAGTAATGTTTCCAAATTCTTCGATAAGTTTGTAGTACTTTGGATTTGTCTCCTTACTAACAGTTTGTATTCTACATGTTTCGTCTACATGCGTTACCGCAGGAATTTTTTCGGGATACACCGGAGTTACAGCAAAAAGCATAAACCTATCTGGCAGGAGTTCTTTTCTAAGATAAAACCATTCCAGAGCCTTTTCTTCTAACACTGAGGGAGCGAATGGTCGGAAATATTCTCTCTTTTTTACTTTAACATTAATTTTTTCGCATATATCTGCTCTTCGCGGATCGGCAAGTATACTTCTATTACCTAAGGCACGGGGACCAAGTTCAAGCCTGCCTTGAAACCAAGCTACGATGTTGCCGTCCGCGATAAGTTGAGCAGCGTATTTTTCTATATCGTTTAACTTTTCAAACTTAACACCGGCTTCACGCAACGCATTTTCTACATACTTATCGTTGTATTCTGGGCCGGTGTAGGGATTTCCAAAAACAAAGCTCCTCTTTTCACCGAACTCTTGATTCCAGAGGTAATACGCAGCGCCGATTGCATTTCCTCCATCATGAGCTGCCGGCGGAATGTATACATCTGAAATTGGTAACTTTAGAAATGTTTCCTCATTCGCCACACAATTCAAAATCACGCCGCCGCTTAGACACACCTTGTCACAAGGATAGTGGTCATATGCATATTTCAAAATGCGCAAGATTACCTTCTGAGATATTTTTTGGAGAGCGGCGGCAATGTGTTGATGTTGTCCTGTAATTTCACTTCCTTCTTTTCTCTTCTTGACACCAAATAGCCCTTCTATTTTGCTGAAGTCGTTTGTACGAAATCGTAAAATATCATTGTTCACTCTAAAAATATCGTCTTCATCAAACGAGATAATTTTATGAAATTGTTTCCAGTAGACTTTCCAATCTCCATACGAACTCAAACCCATCACCTTGCCCGCATCGTACTCGGTGAACCCCAAGTACTCCGACAATTTCTCCCACATAAAACCCAATGAATGCGGGAGTGCAATTTCCTTTATTTTGGTCAGTTTGTTTTCTTCTCCGTAGCCGGTCCAGCTTGTTGCGTTTTCTCCAATTCCATCAATAACGATGACTATTGCTTTATCGAATGGGCTGATAAAAAATGTGCCTGACGCATGGGCAAGGTGATGTTCTACCCAATGAAACTTGTTTTTTAGGAGGCAAGAATATACCCGTTCCATTTTTTCTGGAATCGAGAGTAACTTTTCGAGAAATATCTTTTCTCCTTTTGGAGTGCCCCAAGAGTCAGTGGTGAAATACTGATCTGCCCAATACCTTTTTCTCCGTTCTGGGTCAAAAGCATACGCTATGTGGTCAACCTTGCTAAGTGAGATTCCAGCCACTTTAAGACAGTACTCAATAGCATTACTAGGTAGTTCATCAGGGTTGTCAACCAAAGCAGGCTTTGCATGCTTTTTTCGGTTAAACCTTTCTTCTTCTACCGCAGCAAGAAGTTTTCCTTCTTTCAATATTGCTG
>JALLOP010000128.1 GCA_027718005.1 Patescibacteria group bacterium AH-259-L07
TTTTTCGTATAGTTTGTTGCAGAAATTCTGGGGAATTTCTGTTTTTTGTTGTTGGGGTGGAAATCTGCTCTTGACATTTTGAGTAAAATGTGGTAAAATATAAACATAGTACAATATTGGCATGATGCCGATATTCCTACCACGGATTTCGTGGTAATCACACCTTAAAAGGAGGCACAGACATGATTGACGAACTAATGAGGATTGGTGACGAAGTCGTCATCACGATCCCCCGGGAGAATCGGGAGTGTGGTTACAATCCCTGCCCCGATGGCACGAAGGCAACCATTCTCGGTTTCTCTGAAATCCACTACGGTCGGCTCGGCAACCTCGGCTTGCAGCCGGGGGTGTACGTCAACCGTGCGTGGACGAATCTCCGGCTGGAAGACGGCCGCGAGCACACGGAATACACCTATCGCCTCGAACTCACCGACAAGGATGAGTCCAATCGGCGACTGGCGGAATTTCGCAAGCGGCAGCAGGAAAATCCCGACAACTGGCGTAACAAGGAGTTCCTTCGGGAGCTTCCCGAGACGCCGTTCTGGGAAGGTGACTTCGTTCGCGTGCGTGGCCGCTCCGCGGTCACAAGTGTATACAGCGAAATGCCACCTGAGCACGACCCCGACGTCTTCCAGATCATCGGGATCGACTACCGCTACCTCACCGAGAAGACGCAGGTCGGGACAAAGTACCCCGCATACAATATCTCGGATAAGCTCGGCTCCGGCTGGCACACGTCGGCAAGCGAAGACGACATGGTGCTCGTCGAGCGCGGTCCGGTCTGGAAACTCTACCACGACGAGCCGATCACGTTCGACGATATCAAGGAAGAAGCCAGCTTCTTCGAGTCGCTCGGTCACACCGAGGAAGTTCGAAACCCCGCCAACGGTCTCTACAAGTGGACCAAAGAGGAAGTTCTCGAAGCGATCCAGCGCGGCATCATTCACGGCTTCTCGGTATCGAGCGGCCTCTTCGGAAGCGGGCCGTCGATCAGCGCGACGCGCTTTCGCAACGAGGAACTCGGTGCGCGTGTCGCACAGGCGACGCTTGAAGGCTTCGGACTCGCTCCAGCCTAACCGTATGACTTCGTGTCTCCACATTGGGCGCCCATCGGATTAAAACCCCCTGGGCGCTTTTTCTTTTATAAAAAGAATTTGCCGCCAAAGCAGTGAATTTTTCAAGCTCATTTTTCTTGAAAAATTTACTGTAATGAATTATGATTAATTCATAGAAAAATTTGAAATTGTCGCTTGCTTTCAGGAAGCAAAAACTGCCAAAGAATCCGGAGAAAAATATCGGTCCCGACTCTGTCGAGGATCCTCGATGATTTTATCATCGGGACCCGAACCATATTTTGGCAAAAGAAAATTTTTTCATATCATTTGCTATAGAAATTTTGAAAAATTTCTAAATAGCTCGTGGTAGGACATTTCTAAATAGCCTTGACAGCTTGCTCCGTGGGGTTGACTTTTTGCTCGTTTTCTGTATACTTAAAAGATAAGTTCATTACAACACCTTTTTAAAAGGAGAATACTCATGAAAAACGTGCACATTCTGCTTATTTCAGTGTTAATCAGTTTTACAAGCATCTCTGCACAAACAAATGATAGCTCTAATTTTGACCTTCCATCCTATATCAGCCCTGTTGCTGCAAAAAGTGATTCAGGAAGCTGGCAAGTTTGGTCAAGAGGAAATTCTGTCTTGGTGGACAAAGAAAATAGACTGTTTGCCACCAGTGCCCATATTGTTGGTCTCGCAGATGCAGTCATGATAAAAGTTTTTAATGAATGGTATCCAGCTGAATTACGAGACAAATGGATTAATTGTGAGGCAGACATAGCTATTATCAGGCTCACTACAGATGCGATTATTTTGCCCGAGCCAGTATGTCTGGGAGAGGTTCCGCTCAGTGGATCCTCTATAACGCTCAATGGCTATAAAATCAAGAAGAATGAATCTGGTCCATTGGATTTTATTCCTTATGCTCTAAAAGGCATGGTATCTGATCCACATGCTGGTTGGGATGTTTCGCAGGATCATAAAGAGGAGGTTGCTGAATTGGTAACTCGTCAGGATCAAGAAGAGATTATCCCAAAAGAAAAACTATATCTGCTGTATAAAAATTATATTCTTTTCTTGTTTACTATGAATCAAGAACTCTATGAAATTCCAGACGGTTTAAGTGGATCTTTGGTGAGCTTAACCGAAACCGGATGCCTTGAGGGGACTCTTATTGGCGCTAGCCGCTTTGCCGGCTTAGCCGCCCCTGTAAATGAAATCGAGATACTTTTGAAAAAAGTTCAGGCTGAGCTTGAAGCACCCGAGAGCCCAAAAGAGTAAAAACAAAAACTCCGCGATCAATGTTTGGATGATCGCGGAGTTTTCTATTCTTTATATAAACCTTGAATTACGAAATGCATTTTTTCCTGTCATTGCGAGGAACGAGCGAAGCGAGTCCCACTTGTCATTGCGAGGAGTCCCGACGAAGTCGGGACGACG
>JALLOP010000013.1 GCA_027718005.1 Patescibacteria group bacterium AH-259-L07
GTCACGTTCTCCAACTTTCCAGTTCGGAGCCATAGGCGCGTGCCAATAGGCAGAGGCGAATAAAGAGCATCCAAATTTTATAGATCGGCCATGCGCAAGCTTTAATTCTTTTAAAAATAGTTTTATATTAAGCTCGGTCGCAGGAATAACTTCCTTGGTATGAGCTTTAAGTGGAATACTATATACTCCATATGATTTTTCAGAGGTATCTATAGTTTCTTCGCCAGTTTCTATCGTATAGTTGGCTACTCCCCAGTTTCCCGTATGCAGTGCGGTGCCGAAAAGAACAGATTGCTGTATTAGGACGGCAACGTGTTTTGTATGAATATCAAATCCAAGGTGAGGGCCAAGAATCAGATAGTCTATTTCACTTGTCATCTCATATGTTCTGTTTCTATCTTCAAGAGTCCAGTGTCGTTGTCCAATATCGTGGCTATTAACAATTTCTGCAACTTTTATTCCCAGCCGCGCATTCAACGTGTTAGAAAATGTTCGAAAGGCATATATTTCTCGTGTCCAGAGGCGCAGATAGTTCTTCGCCCACCAGTCAATCGGTAGATCCCCAAATTTATTAAATGGTTCAAACACATAGTTTACCATTCGAAAGCCGCGGATAAATTCAGTAACACTGCCATCTTCACCATATTTTGTATCGAGCTGGGTAATTGCATCTCCTTTGCGAGCTGCGTTTTTAAATTCCCAGCCGCGCATTCCAGCTCCCCATTTTTCATCTTTTTCTTTATTATTTATTTCCCATACAAGAATAGCTTTGTGTTTCATAGTAAGAATAACAGGATCATAAAGTGTTCCGTAGGCAATCGTATATTCTCCTGGATTTGATCCGCTGGGAGGAATATCTAATTTGGTAACGTAAGAGGTGTATACGTCTCCAATTCTGAGGTCGTTGTACATACTTATATACACTGGTTCAATTAAAATACTCCATTCATTGTGAGGTTGTGATGCAAGCGGAGTAGTTACAAACATTATCAGGGTGAGCCAAAAAACAGTTTTCAGTTTTTTCATGCTATATTCCTCCTTTCCAGTGTATGCTGAGATGTATGGTCCATCCGTAAAATGTTAAATCTTTTTCTCGTGTTTTCCAGTGCGTGGTTCCTCTCCAGCTCCATCTGTCCGGCACCTGCCATATTGGCGCAATAGGCACATTTAAGAAAACAGCTCCAAAGACTCCAACACCAAGTCGTATCACCATATTTTTGTACTCTATGGGATATGTTAGTTTCACATTAATGTCTCCTGCAGGAATAAGTTTGCGAACTTGAGCCCTAAACGGAAAATCGCCATCATAGTATATTTTGTAGTACAGACTATCAGTTTCAATAAGATCTACATCAATCTTGTCTGTATCATCCCAGTTTCCATACATATCAGACCAATATTTTTTGTGTGGGGGAGTAAACAGAGGTGCTCCTTGAATCAATGCTTGAACATATTTTGTATTGAGTATAAATCCAACATACGGGCCTATAACAAGGGTGCGTGCCTCAGCTTTTTGTGAAAGGGTCACCCTATTGTCCCAGATATACTGGTAGTAAGGATTAACATATGCCCACTGCTTTGTTTCAATTGTTTGTTTGTTTACAATATCGGCAACCTTTATGCCAATTCTCATTTCATACTGTTTTGAAAGTGTTTGTGCAATGTATGTTTCAGCCGTCCATAAAGTCAAGCTGTTTTTTGTCTGCCAATCTATATCACTCCATCCTGATTCTTCTAAGGTATTAGCGAGTGCTCCTAAATGATGAAGCCATATGAAAATAACACCTCTATAAAAAGTTATGCTCCCGTCTTTATTTTCAACTGGCGTAGGTGTGGTGATTTGATCAAGTTCTTCATCAAAAGAATTAAAGTACCACGCGCGTACGCCTATTCTCCAGAGATCCCATGCATAGCTTATTTCCGACATAATAATCGTTTTGGTTGGTAGGTTGAGAAAAACCTTGTCGCAGTCTCTATCGTTCTCGATGACATGAAATCCTAAGCTGTCAAAATCTGCAGTAAGATATGCCATACATTCACTTAACATATGCTGGTTAAAGTCAGTGGTCAAATGCATTAAGTTAGCTTCAACATTCCATCCTTTTTGGTTTTGTGCGTGCATCGGCGTCAGTAATACGATCAAAATTAATCCAGAAATTGCGGTCAGTTTTTTCATTTTTCATTTCTCCCTTTTTACCCGCCTAACTTTTTTCAAAAGTTGGGCGGGCGAGTTTTCAAAGATCAATATATATACGTTGGCACAAGTTACAACTTTTGTCAACACTATTGTTGGGGAAAAACGAAAAACAGCACCTTGATTCCAAGTGTGCCGTTTTTTTCTTTTCGTTTAACAGACTCACTATTTTAGAAATTAACCCCGAGATTGACACCAAGACTAGCGAAAGAGAAAGTTTTTGTCTGGAGATTCCAGTTAGCGCCTTTAAACCATGAGCTACCGTTTGGAAGCGTTAGTTGAGCAATGCTCGGCGCTTGCCAAAAAATAGATGCAGAAAGATTAATACCAAAGTTAAAAGTAAAATGCCTCGTAGTATATATTTGCCAAGCAAAATCAAGGTTTATTTCTGTATTTGGTATGACGGTCATCGGCATTGTATAGTTAAACGGAAGTTCGCCAATACTCTGCCATGCATTGTATACATATGGTGTATCGGCTTCAAGAACTACTACTTCAATATCATGGTCACTGATCCAAAGATTTTTATAATTTACTTCGCCAAAGAGAATAGCTTGCTGAATAGAACTTTCAAAATATTTTGTCTTAAATTTAAAACCAAAACTTGGTCCAGTGACGTAATATCTGGTTTTGCTATCTTGCGTCATGTTTAGATTGTCTTCGTACGACACTATCTCATATTCCTCAACATAAATGATTTGTTTTTGAGAAACATTTTTCTGGTGAGCTATATCTGCGTATTTTATCCCAAAAACTGCTTCGACATTATTCCATACTTGATGCGCCAGAAATACTTCAGCTGTTCGGATGTCTAAAGCGTTATCTGCCCGCCACCAAATTGGCGACTGTAAGGATTCTTGTTTGAGGTTTGTCAGCGGGCGGAAATCAAACCCCCACAGTTCGATGCCATTGGTAAATTGTGCGCTGCTGCCGTCTTCATTTCTGACATTTTTCGGCGTTGTTATTACATCACTTTTGTGAGCAAAATTATGAAACTGCGAGGTCCGCATACCAATCCCCCACGTTGGTTTTCTATAGTGTAGATCAAAGGCGAGATTCCACTTAGGCAGCGCGTAAAGGATGATCGGTTTTTGGATTGTTCCATAGGCAAAGACCAGGCTATCAGCAGTAGGCGATGGGTCTATGTTAGCGAAATAATATTCACTGCCTATATACACGTTATTTCCAGAGAAAAGAGCAGTATACAATGGTTTGATTTGAAAACTCCAGCCATTCTGATTTTGAGCATGAACAGAAGAAGTCAACCCTAACATAAGGCCACAAATCAGTATTTTTTTCATCTTATTTTTCCTTCGCGTTTATTTTCAAAGATCAATATATATATATATATGTTAGCACAGAGTATAATTTTTGTCAAATCAAAAACGGCATCTTATAGAAAGATCCCGTTTTCGTTAGCTTTAGAAGCTTAGTGCAACGCTTACAGATGCTCCTTGAAGCACTAAGTCTTGTGTACGAAGCGCCCAGTAAGTGCCTTCTCCCGACGTCCAATCTCCACGAACTGTCCATCGCGGAGCAATCGGCGTCTGCTTTAACGTTGTTCGAGTCCATCCGAGACCAAATTTTACCAATATTTTATTTTCAAAACGAGAAGTGAATTGGGCAAGAGTATTAAATTTATTAGTCAGTCTTGAAAGGGTAAGAAATGTTGCTGTTACACCTTTTACTGGGTCAAAATCAGGACTGTTAACTTTTAGTGAGAGCTCTTCTACCCCAATATCAGCTCTGGCTTTATGAGAGTAAGGAAAGTCGCCATTGTAAAGTATGTCCCAATACAGAGTTGTAGAATCAGCGTAAAAATAGTTAATCTTATCAACGTCATCCCAATGACCATCTTGGAGAAGATTATTGCTCGAGAGCGTACCAGTTTGATAGCTTGCCTCAAAAGGCCCCTGATGAAAATGAAATCCAATCATTGGCCCAACAGCTCGATATCGTGCCTCAGCGGTTTGTGCTAAGGTGACATGGTTATCCCATATTCCTCCCCCGTATGGCGTATATGCCCAATGTTTTTGTCCAAGTTTTTGCCTATTTACAACATCTATAACCTTGAGGGCAGCAATAAAGTCAAAATTGCTAGTTACCTGATAAGAAGTATATATATCAACAAACCAAATATTTAAGCCGTTTTCTGTCGACCAAACAACCGGCGTTACTCCTTCGGGGAATAGGGTATTGATAAGCGGGAAAAGACTATGACCCCACATTTTAATACCTGTATATGATGCCTCGGTTAAAATAGATCCATCTTCATTAACTGTTACTGTTCTTCCAATGCTTCTTACTTCACCAGCCAAGCGAGCTGATTGAGAGAAGTGCCATACGCGGGCTCCCAGCGCCCATTGTTTCCATCTATAACTTGCCCCTACTGTTGGTCTTACTTTATTTGAGAATCGTACAACAATAGGTTTATAAGCTGTGCCATAGTCCGCATAGAATTTTCCATGCTCCTTTTGATGTTGCGGTATTTTTTCAAAAACAGTATATGAATATGTCCACTCATCTGCCATATGCGCGTCCCAGCGAAGGTCAACATATACAAAATCAACCTGTGGATTCCATCCAGTAATGGTATTGTCATTTTCATATGCATATATGAGTGCATCAGCTGTTGTATAAGCTGTGTTTTTCAAAAAAAGAAAGCCTTGTTTACCGTATTGAAATGCGCGATTCTTATACACCGTTATCAAACTTTTACGCTGCGTTTCAGTACTGTCTTCACTCACGGTCTGGCTTACTGCGCTTGCTATGAATCCTATCATAACGGCAAAAATCAATGTGTGTCTCATAACTGTACTCCTTTGTTTTTATGAGAGAGATCTATGTTTTCTCTCAGGTTGTGCAAGAACTAATATTATCTTAATTTAGATTCAATTTTTTGTCAACACTCATTCACCCCGTTTGTTGGGGTTTGTTGGGGATAACTTTAAACAGTATCGAATCGATTGGTAACCGCTGTCCAGTCTAATAGCGCCAGAAAAGGCTTCGATATAACAAAAAACAGCACACTCGATTTTCAAGTATGCCGTTTTCTAGTATTGTCATCCTGAGTTCTCTTTTGTCATCCCGAGCGGAGTCGAGGGATTAGAGGTCGACTTTGAGACTGGTAGCCGATGCCAACAAAGACATAACTTTACTCTTTTATGGGATGTCGAAGAATTCTAATAGCTTTTCTAAATCAGAGGTATACCTTTCTGATTGAAACGCTAAAGATAAATAAGACCCAGTTTCACGATCTCTATGTTCTTTAAGAGAGGCAACCCCAAAATCAGTTTTTACTTTTACCTCAAATGTTGAGAACTTATCAGAAAAAGTGTTAGATCGGAAACTTTCAATCATCTCTTTCTCAAATTCATCAAAAGAAAATCGTTGTAACGGCATTGACGTCTTAAAGTGATATTTAAATTTCACTTCTCCATCAAAGTGCTTTTTGATTATCTCATATGCAGAAACGGGCAATTCTACACCACCTTCAATTTTTTTTCTGAGAATATGTTTTTCTTCATCAAACGTAACATTCAATACCATCCAGCGTTCATATTTTTCAAAAGTAAACTCCAATTCATCGAAGCTAAATTCGTGAGGTATATCCTCGGCAATCCGCTTATTAAGGTAAGAAAGCTCTCCTAACCCATCCAAACAATCTATCCAGTTGAAATTGTCTTTGGCTCTTGCAATTTCTCTGACTTGTACTGCTTGGTCTGACTCTGGATCGGTAACTAAACATTCGGCCTCCGTTTCGCTGTAACCAGTGGTTCCCAGGAGCATTGAAGCTACTCGTTTTTTCCCTTTCTCAATCTCTGGTAAATCTTTTTCACTCCATTCGTTATTGAGATATGCCCTTATAAGTCTTTTCAAATCTGCCATCTGATCCTCCTTTTGTTTTTAACAATCCGTTCTTATTCTACTAAGAGCCATAATTTTGTCAAGCGGATTGTTGTGGATTGTTGTGGATAAATCACTTTGTCATTCCGAGGCGTGAAGCGTCGAGGAATCTATCAAAATACGGGATGACAAAAAAGGTGTCATCCCGTATGATAACGTACTATTAGTTCAAAATTCCTCAATTATAAGAACCTTCCTCACTTCGTTCGGAAGAACCTTGAAGTTTGTAAGGAATGATATTTGTATCCAAACTTTAAGAACCATTCCTCGCTCCGCCCCATCACTTGCGTGCAAGTGAGGGGCTCCGTTCGTCAGAACCTTGAAGTTTGAAAGGAATGATATTTGTATCCAAACTTTAAGAACCATTCCTCGCTCCGCTCGTCAGAACCTTGTTCCTCGCCAAGCTCGTCATAAGATAGTTTCGAACTGCTCACTAACAGCGCTCCAATTAACTGCATTTAAGAAAGCCTCCATATAATCAGCACGGTTGGTGCCATAGTCAATAATATAGGCATGCTCAAATATATCCATGGCAAGAAGCGGAACACTCCCAGCCAAGTGGCCAAGACTATGTTCATCAATCCATACATTAAATAAACGCTGTATTTTTGGATCATAGTAAAGAATTGCCCAGCCAATTCCTCGTATCGCTCCTGTTGCCTTATAATCCTTTTCCCAGTTGTCATAATTTCCAAAGCTGTTAGTAATGGCTTTAAAAAGTTGGGAGTCTTTATTCAGTTCAGTACCGCCTTTGATCATCCGTGAAAAGTAGTATTCTTCATGCAGCCGCATACCATTAAATTCCCAGCCAAACCGACGTTTTAATTCCCCATATTCTGGTGCTGCGGTTTTGCCTTCTTCAACTAGTTTTTGCAATTGTTCAGCTACTTTATTGGTATTGGCAACATAGCCCTGGTATAAGGCAAAATGAATGGTGAGGGCTTTATCACTAAAGCCTTCAGTACCTAAGAGGTTGTCAAAATTTTTTGCTTGATACATCATATATTTTACTACGCCCTGCGGTCGTCGTAAAATATTCTTTTTTTACAACGCTTTATGGATGTAAAGCATTAATACTGCTTACAACGACCTGCGGGCAATGTTTTAATGTATATTATTTTTTAATTGACCTTTGGGAACATATTATCATATTACAAAAATATTAACAAGGTGGTGGCCTGTCAAGGTGGTGGCCTAACGTGTTAAGTTTAGAGATTACTTCATCAACATTGATTTCTAATATCTTGGCCTCAAATTCTGTTTGCGTAGTTTATAAAAAATAATAAAAGTATATAAAGTTTGTTAGCAATTAGGCAGGTCTAAAAATTTCACATAATGGGCGCGGGTTATGCGAAGTTTTACGAAGCAAAATTTGGAGAAATGCCGAGCTGAGGCATTTCTCGTATAGCCCGTGTTATACGCCTCGAAGAGCGCAGCGCGGTCGCAGCGTCAACGGAGACGTAATAAAAAGCCACTTCTTACTTGACCATTTTACTTCGGCAATTTATCCTTTTTTTCAAAAAGAAATTAATTAATTTTGGGGAGCAGTTCTTTATACTTTTTAATCTTTTCATCTTTGCTCATTCGTGCATAACGAGGAGAAGGAGACGGTAAGGTAATAAACTCTATGGCTGGATAGCGGATAATGATTTCCTTAAAAATTTGTTTAAATTTTTTCTCCACATAGCGACTAGAAAAAAAGATTTTATCGATTTGTTTGCTCTCTAAAATTTCTGCGATAGCTTTTGTGTTGTAAATAAAATTTGTTAAATTAGTGTCAAGATTGTTGCCTTTTTTTCTTTCGCATTGGTAAATTATATCCGCCATGGCAATGCCTAGTTCGGCAAAGAGCTTTTGCCTACGGAGTTTATTACTTAGCTCAAGTCCATAGACTGCTTCCAAAATTGGCCAGAATTGATTTCTTTTTGTTGCATAAAACCAATCATAAGAAGCATCGATAGCAATATTTCCCTTTACTGCTTGTCTCCCTGGAAAACTTCCTAAAATTAAGTATTTTGCATTCTGAGGAACAAAATTGCCAAAAGCATGTTTTTCTACCATGATTAAACTATTTCAATTAGGCTTTTTATTATGGCGTATAACGATGGAATTATCAGATAATCGTTAAGTGACCCGAACGGAACGAAGTGGAGTGAGAGCGCAGCGTGGCTTGAGTTTTTTTACTCGCCGTCCCTATCAATAACAAGTTCAATATCTGTTAGAGCAACTAATTTATGATAAACATTAGAATCAGTTTTGAACATAACTGGTGCTTTGACGACTTTAGTTTCATCACCAATAGTTAATTCTACTTCTCCTTTAACCAGATAAACAATTTCAGGATCTTCATGTTTATGATTGGCACTAATCGTTCCTTTTTTTCTTGAAATAAAACTGGATTTCCCGCAATCATAAATTATACCTCTTTCATCTGATTTGATAATTCTGATTTCATGTAATTCCATATGATTAATTGTTTATCTGGTTTATATAAATGTTGCGTGTAGGCGAGTAAAAAAATTTCTGCTAACGTTTAGGTATATCTGAAGTTTTCACGACTGAAAGGAGTGAAAATTGGGGCGAAAGCTTTTATATAAAAGCCGTAGCCAGATACACCTTGTTATGTGATGTAGAAAACATTTTGATTTTTGCGAAGCAAAAATATTCGCAATTTTATTTCTTTTCTTCTCCTTTTCCTAATATTCCAGAACTAAACCACGTTCGATATGTTGCTTGGGTTTTTGGGGGTACTCGGACAATCATCACGCCTTGGTCTTTCCTACCTTTAACTAATTTTTCTGAATAAGGTTCTAGTGTTACTTCGATGTTTTCACCAAGTGTTTCACGGACTGTACTTATGAGCAAATCAGTCTTTTTTTGATCTTTTACTGTCATTTTCAACTCGCCAGTTTTCAGATCTTGTATATATTCACCTGCTGCCATAACAACAATAGTCTGTTTAATTGGTGCATCTTGCATCTCTGGTGTAATAAGTTGCTTAAGCTTTAAGGCATTAACCTGGATGTGTAAAGGATCATAGTGTGTCAGAATAGCAGACCTTTTGCCCGCTTTACTTTCTATAAAGACAAGAGTTCCAAAACAGCCGCCAAGCGCACTCGTCCAAATGACTTTTTCGGCTGTATCATGTGGCTCAATTTCACAAGATTGGCCTTGGTTCATATCAACTCGGATAACATTTGGGTCTCCTTGTTCTACTTTTTCCCATAGCTCTTGAACTTCAGGAGTAAATTTTTTTTTTCGAGTTTTTAACTGATACAATCTCCTCAGCTCCTCTTGTTCTTCAGGCGTGATGGTTTCTAGCGCTTCTTTTTTTCTCAAATCAGCTCCACGAGGATCATCGGGAAATAATCGTAGCCCAAAGAGTTCTGCTTGTTCTTCAGGCGTGATGGTTTTTTTCTTTTCTTTTTCTTCAAGTTCCGTTCTTCGAGGATCTTCAAGTCCCTTCTCAAACTCAAATGGTTTTATTTCTTCAGCAGTCATAAGTTTGGATTTTAGAAAATAAAATTGCGAATAAAATTTCTGGGGAAGATTTTAAAACTTTTCATTATTCCGTACAACATATGCGATTAAGAGAAGTTGCGACCGAAGGGGGCAATTTGGGAAAAAGGCGAGCCGAGCCTTTTTCCTTTTATACGCTGTTAGGCGAAGTGTCGCGGAGCGACACAAGGATAACAGCGAGGAACTCGCGCACATTAGTCAAAATGGAGTGAAGCGACATTTTGGCTAACTGGTTTTTATACGGGGTTTTGTAGACATAATATGCACAAGATTGCATATTATACAAAATTATGTTAAACTTTTCATTGTTCTTTACCTTTACCATAATTATAACAGAAAATCTTATTTATGCAAATCCTAGAAAAAACAAAACAAGAATTGCTCCTTAGAAACTACAGTTCAAAAACTATTAAAAGCTGTGTATACTGTATTAAGGAATATTTATTATTTGTGAAAAACAAAAAATTTAATTCTCAAGTTACGAATCCGGAATTAAAAAACATCAAAAGCCCTTTATGAGAAAAATCATTACCACATCACAAACACAAACGCCAGGTAAATACTGCCATAGATACTACCATATGTTGTGTAAAATTTGGCAATATGATAATATATTAGAAATATCATTTAATATTCGTAGTATTCGTATGTCTCATTCGCATTAATTAGTATCGCTTTCTATGAGAAATAAAATAACAAAAATTCAAAAGCGAGAAGGCAATATTGTGCCGTTTAATTCTGATAAGATTACCATTGCAATATTAAAAGCCGGCCAAGTGTTAAAAGAATTTGACAAGACGCAGGCAGAAATGCTTTCTGATAAAGCGGTTGAAATGTTGAATACATTATATGGTACACGAAAGTCTCCGCCACGGGTTGAAGAAATTCAAGACGTGGTGGAGATTATTTTAATGAAAAATGGATTTGTCAAATCTGCCAAGGCATATATTATTTATCGGGGCGAGCATAAAAAAATACGAGAGGCAAAACAAGAGCTTCTTTCAGGGAAAACTACCAAACTCCCTCTTTCTATAAATGCAATACGTGTTATTGCGAATCGGTATTTGGTAAAAAATCTTAAAACACAAAAGGTGTTGGAGACGCCAGAGGGGATGTTTGAACGCATTGCAAAAGCTTTGGCTGATGTTGAGAAAAAATATAAAGTCAGCGCGCAAAAAGTTCTTGTATCAGAATTTCAAAATTCTGATACAAAAGGAAAGGGGTCGGGGAAACGCAGTTTCCCCGTAGGGGTGACAGGAGCGAACGAAGTGAGCGACGCCAGAGGGCGGAAGCCCTATGGAGAACATGGTTCGCGAACATCAGCGAGCGACCATGTTCGCCAATTGCAAAAACAGTTTTATGAGGTCATGGCGAATTTTGAATTTATGCCTGCAGGGCGGACGTTGGCAAACGCCGGGACGGACCATCCAATCGTATCAAATTGTATTGTGCTCCATATTGATGATAGTATGGATGGTATTTTTCAAACCCTTCATGATGCGGCTTTACTTCAGCAAGCAGGATCAGGGCTGGGGTTTCCCTTTCATATGTTACGACCCGCCGGCTCAATTGGAAAAAGAACGCAAAGTGTTGCTTCAGGCCCGGTGTCATTTTTAAAAGTATATAACCGCGCCTTTGGTGTGATTAAACAGCAAATGCGATCGGGAGCCAATATGTCGGTAATGCGCATAGATCATCCTGATGTACTTGATTTTGTCCATTGTAAGGAAAAAGAAGGAGAAATTGTTAATTTTAATATTTCAGTTGCGGTGACTGATACGTTTATGCGGGCAGTCAAGGAAAATAGTAAACAACCGTGGATGTGTGAATTCAAGGGAAAAAAAATGCTGCCGCGAAGGGTTAAAAAAGATAGAAATGGTATTGTACAGGAAATAAAACAGGAAAAAATGACCGCGCGCGAGATCATGGATGAAATTGTTAAAGCCGCATGGTCAAATGGCGAGCCAGGCATTATATTTATTGATGAAGTCAACCGCACCAACCCCTTGCCCGGCCTTGGCCGCCTTGAAGCCTCAAATCCTTGCGTAACTGGTGATACATGGGTTACGACGAGTAGCGGGCCCAAAAAAGTCAGTGATCTCATTGACAAAAGTTTTACTGCAATAGTAAATGGCAAAGAGCGACCTGCACCTCATGGATTTTTTAGAACTGGCATAAAGCCGGTATATCGATTAAAAACCAAACAAGGTTTTGAGTTGCGCTTGACAAAAGATCATCGCGTAAGGAAGAAGGGGCGTTCTCTTGAGTGGGTTGAAGCTGAAAAATTAAAGCCAGGAGATAAAATTATGCTGCATAATCATTCAGATTTTAGTTGGAAGGGTAAACATACTGAAGGAGAGGGCTATGTGATGGGACTGCTTTTAGGTGACGGAACTATTAATTTAGCGAAAGGCGGGGCCGATATGATTTTATCTTCATGGGGAGATACCCCAGGGCCAATAGCAGTCCGAGATTATGTTTATAATCGAGGAATTTCGAAAATGTCTGAAATTAACAAATTTCAAGCATTTTCCAGAAAGTCCGAGATTAGTTATGCGCCGAGAGAGCGAAGCGACCAAGGCGCATGTCCTAACTTTGCTAATAACCTACCGCATCGATCAGATTTCAAAGGATGGTTTCATATACCAGATAGAAATGAATACCGTTTGAGCCTAGTTTCATTAGATACAATAGCTCATAAACTTAAAATAACAACAAAAAAGTATATTACCGAGGAAATGGAAATGGCGTCTTCTGATTTTTATAAAGGGTTTTTACGAGGATTATTTGATTCTGATGGTTCAGTTCAAGGGACTCAAATGAAAGGAGTGAGTGTTCGTCTTACACAAAACAACACAGAGTTATTAAAAGTTGCTCAGCGGATGCTTTTAAGATTGGGTATAGTTTCAAAAATATATTCCAATCGAAGACCTGCAGGAACCCAAACGCTTCCCGATGGCAAGGGAGGGAGCAAAAATTATCCAGTAAAAGCTTTACATGAATTAGTGATTTCTTGCCAAAATTTACACACATTTTATCAAAGAGTCGGTTTTGCTGATGTTGAGAAAATGGAAAAATTAAAAAATGCTTTAGATAACTATAAAAGAAATTTAAATCAAGAAGATTTTTCAGTTACCGTGCAAGAAATTTCTTTTGACGGTGTAGAGGAAGTATATGATGTTCAAGTTCCATCAGTTAATGCATTTGATGCGAATGGATTGTATGTTCACAATTGTTCAGAGCAGTTCCTGCATGCTGGTGACGTTTGTAATTTAGGCTCAATAAATTTAGATAAGTTTGTTAAACATAAAAAAATAAATTGGCAAAGACTGGGACAGGTGACAGAAAATGCAACACGAATGCTTGATAATGTGATTGATATTACTGATTTTCCAGTTGATCGGGTTAATAAGGTGTTTAGAAAAAATCGAAGAATTGGATTAGGTATTATGGGTTTTGCTGATATGCTGTATCAACTTCATATTCCCTATAACTCAGAGCAAGGGCGAGAGGTTGCTGAAAAAGTAATGAAGTTTATCAATGATAAAGCGCATAAAACATCGACTCAATTGGCAAAAGAAAAAGGCGTATTCCCAAATTATAATAAAAGTGTTTTTAGCAAATATGGAATAAAAATGAGAAATGCCGCGTTAACCACGGTTGCGCCAACCGGCAGTATTTCAATGGTGGTTGATGCATGTTCTGGGCTTGAGCCGTGCTTTGCCTTGGCATATGTGAAAGAAGTAATGAGCGGACAAAAACTGTATTATACTAATCGCCATTTAGAAACAGCGTTGCGCGAATGCGGCCTCTACTCAGAAAAATTAGTGCAAGAGATTGCACAATGTGGGAATATTCAATCATTTAAACAAATTCCTGCATCATTGAAAAAAGTATTTGTGGGCTCTCTTGACATTTCAGTTACAGATCATATAAAGATGCAGGCCGCATTTCAAAAGTATGTTGATAACAGTATTTCAAAAACTATTAATTTCCCCAATGACGCGCCGCCTTCAGATGTGCTTAATGCGTATATGCTGGCATGGAAGCTTAAATGTAAATCATGTACCGTATATCGAGAAGGATCGCGCCAGAGTGAAGTTTTAACCTTGGCATCAAAAAAAGAGCATGAGACTTCTTCTCCTGCGCTTGATATGTTAGAGCACCCTTCAAATAAATGTCCAGAATGCGGCGGTAAACTTTTTGCCCAAGAAGGGTGTTTGTCATGTCCCCAATGCGGCTTCGGCCTCTGCTCCATTTAGTAACAAAATACGTCTCCCGGAGACGCATTTTAACGCATTTTATTAAACATTACCTACGAGGTACCTACGAGGTCCGACCTCGTAGATTTTATTTATAGATAACTTTTAAATTTTTTAAGAAAAGCAAAAAGGGCCACGAGGGCCCTTATGCATTAGTGATGATCAACTGTTTTTATCCATCTCCTAAGGTAAATGGATCACTTTCATATATCGCAACCCATCCTTCAATTCCTATTGTTACCTGCACTCGCAGAATAGAACCCTCAGAGATATTAAGCCAATACGAGTAGGTTGGAAAGTTGCTGCCATCATACGCAGGAATTCCTTCCTCAAATATCACAACCCATGTCTCTTCTCCCTCGTGACTCTCTATTGCTTCAAAAATTATAACTTCTGCTGGTCTCTCGTTTTCGCTCTGAATACGAATCTCTGTTTTATTCCCATCAGGAATAAAAGCTACTGATACATCATCAAATTCTACAAGATTGGTTATTGTTGGCGGGAGAGAGCTAGGCTCGAGCAGGTCAGTCTCACAGCCAATGCTCAAAAATAGCACTAAAATAAGCATGCCAAACTCTATCAGATACCTTTTCATTCTGGTATCCTCCTGTTGATTTTTGGTTTTTGTTATTAACGACTTATATAAAGCCGTTACTCCATGTGAAAGATCCATTTCTTTCACATCCACTATACAGTATACATATTTTTCTTATTTTTGTCAAGGCAGGGGATTTTTTGGGGATTTTTTGAGGAAAAGTTATCTTACCTCCTGTCACCCCACTCCTGCAAAGTTCCTAATGATCAATGATAAATAAGTTAACAAAATACGTCTCCCGGAGACGCATTTCAAAAATGATCAATGATAAGTGATTAATACCTCCCTATCATTCCTTTTCTTTGTTATTTTAATAATTTTTTCAAGGCTTCAAGCGGCAACAATGCACATTTGAGACGCACGGGTCCTATGTGAATATTGAGAAGCTCGAGTATAAAGTCTTTGTCAAGCGTTACCATATAGCTGGTTTTCTTGTCCCTCACAACTTTTTTACAAAAAGTGGTGAGGGGTTTATTTTTAATATATTCAGTCAACAATGAAGTACTTGCCGTGGAAATTACACATCCTTGTCCGCTAAATTTAATATCTTTTATTTTACCTCCTTTTAGGCGTATCATCATATTTATTTTGTCCCCGCAGACAGGATTTGATATCGTTGTTTTTTTATTTGCATTTTTAAGATTACCAAAATTTCGTGGATTTTTATAATGATCTAGTAAAATGTCATGATAAATTGATGACATATACTTATTGTAATATTTTTTCTACCTTTTTTAATCCAGCTACTAATTTATCAACATCTTCATAACTATTATAAATATGAAAGCTTGCTCGTGTTGATGCAGGAAGTTTTAATCGTGTGTGCAATGGCATGGCGCAGTGGTGCCCTGAGCGGACACAGATGTGGTCTTCATCTAAGATTTGACTAATATCATGAGGATGGTAATGCGCAAAAGAAAAGGTAAGTACACCAATCCTTTGTTTTATATTTTTGGTCCCTAAAATTTTTATGTTGTTTTTAAATTCTTTTTGTAATGTATGTAGTGCATATTCAATTACTTGCTGTTCGTGTTTTTGTATGTTTTCAAAGCCTATTTTTTGTATATAGGAAAGCGCTTGTTTAAAAACAATTATCTCAGTAATTGATGGTGTTCCTGCTTCAAATTTATAGGGAGGGTCTTTAAAGGTTGTATTTTTTATATTCACTTCCTCAATCATTTCGCCGCCAAATAAATAGGGAGGAAGATTAATAAGTTTTTCTTTCTTTCCCCATAAGATTCCCACGCCAGTGGGGCCAAACATTTTATGTGCAGAAAAGGCAATAAAATCTGCGCCAAGACGTTTAACATTTATAGGGATGTGAGAAACAGCCTGCGCTGCATCAATAATAATAGTAGTTTTGGGATTGATTTGTTTAATTTTTTTTATAATTGACGCAATTGGATTTATCGTTCCCAAAACATTGGATACATAGGTGAGCGTTACTATTTTTGTTTTTTGGGTAATGAGTTTTTGAAGATTTGATAGATCAAGGCGCCCCTCATCGTCAATATCAATAATGTTGAGCTGAGCTTTTTTTTGTTTCGCTAACTGCTGCCAGGGCACAAAATTGGAGTGGTGCTCCATAATTGAGGTAACAATTTTATCGCCTGGCTTGATGTTTTTTCCTAATGTGTAGGCAAGTAGATTTAATGATTCTGTAGTATTGCGCGTAAATACAATTTCATCTGGATCTGCAGAAATAAATTCTGCAACTGCTGATCGCGAATCTTCATATGCTTGTGTCGCATCTTGGCTTAGTTTATAAATCGCTCTGCCTACATTTGCTGAGTATTTTTCATAATACATACAAAGGGCGTCAATAACGCTTTTTGGTTTTAGGCTTGTCGCAGCTGAATCAAGATATATTAAATCAGGATTGTTTTTAAAAATGGGAAAATCTTGTTTAATAGGTAACATTTTTTAAATTGTTTAAAATAAGTGATTGATATTTATCTATTCTATTAATTAATCCGAATTCTTCTATTTTATTAAAAATATCATTGATAAACCCTTGGGTTAAGAGTTTTTTTGCTCGCGATGTTTTTATTCCTCGTGTTTTTAAATAGTGAATTTGATCATCAGGAAGCTGTCCCGTGGTTGCGCCATGGGTACAAAATACGTCATTGGCAAGGATTTCTAAATACGGCTTTGTTTCAATGGTGCATTGCGGGGAAAAGATAAGTCCTTGTACTTTTTGATACGCGCGGGATTTTTGCGCTTGTTTTTCTATTTTAATTAATCCTTCATATTCAAATCGTGCTCTATCAAAAAAGATCCCCCTGATAAGTAGATTAGATTTTGAATTGGGAGAGATGTGGCGTTGAATTGTTTTTAAAGAAAAGTGATCAGTGTTGTGTCCAAAGTATAAACCAAGAATATGTACATTAATATTTTTATGCATAATTTCAATGGTAAGCTTTCCTGAGAAGTTATAAAAAAATAGCACATAGGTGTCAGGTTTTTTAAGGGTAATTTTGGTTCTTTTGCGAGGCGTAATGTCAATAAATTTCATATATTTACCCTACGCTTCCTTCCATCTCCAGGTTTATTAAGCGGTTCATTTCAACCGCATACTCTAACGGAATTTCTTTGATAATTGGTTTAATAAATCCATTTACCAGCATACCTTCTGCTTCTTCTTTTTTTATGCCGCGCGAGGTTAGATAAAATAACTTTTCATCACTTAATCGTTCCACTTGGGCTTCATGTTGGACTGATACATCTTTTTCTTTTACTTTCATGGTAGGATAGGTATCTGAGCGCGATTTTTCATCCATGATTAGTGCATCACAGCTTACATATACATTTGATTTTTTTGCGCCCGGGATAACATGAACCAATCCACGATAACTTGTTCTACCCCCATCTTTTGAAATGGATTTAGAAATAATGCGAGATGAAGTATACGGAGCCAGATGAATTGCTTTTGCGCCTGCGTCTTGGTGCTGTCCTTTTCCTGCTAAGGCAACCGAGAGTACTTCGCCTTTTGCGCCCTTGCCTTTTAAAATAAAACCGGGATATTTCATAGTTTTACGAGAACCCAGGTTACAATCGATCCAATCCATGAATCCTTCTTCTTCAACTATGGCTCTTTTGGTAACCAAATTATATACATTATTAGACCAGTTTTGAATCGTGGTATAGCGAAATCGTGCACCCTTTTTTACAATAATTTCAACCACGGCAGAATGAAGTGAATTAGATGAGTATACCGGGGCAGTGCAACCTTCCACATAGCTTGCTTCCGATCCTTCGTCAGCAATGATTAAGGTTCGTTCAAACTGACCCATATTTTGCATTTGAATATAAAAATATGCTTGCAACGGAAATTCTACCTTTACGCCCTTGGGAATATAGATAAAACTTCCACCACTCCATACAGCTGAATTAAGTGCAGCAAATTTATTATCAGCAGGTGGGATTAGCGTGGCAAGATATTGTTTTAAAATATCAGGATATTTTTTTAAAGCCGTATCCGTGTCGCAAAATAGCACCCCTTGTTTTTCTAAATCTTCACGCAAGCTTTCATACACCGTCTCGGAGTCGAATTGCGAACTGACCCCAGCCAAATAATCTTTTTCAGCCTGCGGTATGCCAATTTTTTCATAGGTTTCCCGTATATTTTCAGGAAGCTCATCCCAGGTGTTTGCCGGCCCTTCGGTAGCTTTCATATAGTAGTAAATATCATTAAAATCAATATCTGATAGGTCAGCGCCCCAGGTAGGCATGGGTTTTTGCTTGAAGATTTCATAGGATCGGAGACGAAAATCTTTCATCCATTGCGGTTCTTTTTTCTGATAAGAAATATTTTCAACAACACGTTTGTTTAATCCTTTTTTTGTTGTATATACATATTTTTGAGTTGTTTTAGTCATATGGTTTTTTGATTTTTTAATTTATTTAGGATTTAGATTTTTTAAATATGTCATATCCCTGTTTTTCAATTTTATCAGCTAGTGCTTTCCCTCCTTGTTTTACAATTTTGCCATTCATAATAACTAATACGTTATCAGGGGTAATGTATTTTAACATTCGATTATAATGGGTGATTAAAATATAGGTTTTACCTTTTTTGTTTTTTAATATAAATTTTGAAATGAGTTTGAGCGCGTCAACATCAACGCCTGTATCAATTTCATCAAAAATAATCAGTTTTGGATTCAATGCCGCGGCCTGAATGAGCTCAAGCTTTTTTTTCTCACCTCCTGACGCACCCTCATTTAATGAGCGATACAAAAGTTCGGTATTAATATTGAGATCTTTTGCATAGGATTCGATTTCTTTTTTGAGCGCAAGTGGATTTTTTTTTGAACCTAAGGCAATTTGTAAGAGCTGAAATACGTTTACCCCAGAGAGCGAGAGCGGGGCCTGCCATGAGAGAAATATGCCTTGTTGCGCTCGTTTATCAGGCGATAATTTTTTAATACTTTTATTGTTAAATATAATATTTGATTGGGGCGATAGGGTATGGAGGGGGTTGCCCGCGATTGCGTGTGCTAGGGTAGATTTTCCTGAACCATTAGGCCCGAAGATCGCATAAATTTTATTTTTTTGGAAAGTAAGATTTATGTTGTGTAAAATAGTTTTTTTGCCAATTTTTACCGTAAGATTTTTAAGTTTTAACATGCGAGGAAAATTATTTAATTTCGATGACTTTTATTACCCGTACCGGACATGCGTCTTCTGAATCTTTTAAAATAGCAAGCATTTCTTCATCAACTTCAAGCTCTAATTCATAGTTTCCTGTTTTTTTATTAATTTTAGAATTTAAAAGATTTGCTTTCCCATCAGGTTTCATTTTCCAAAATTGCGGGGCTACGACCGCGCACGATCCAGCTCCGATACAATTTTCACGATCATAAATCACCTTTACCCGCCTAAATCTTCCTTTAGAAAACTTTGGCGGGTTTATTCTCTTCTTCATTAGTATCATTATATCATTTTTTTCCGCTTTTGACAAGATACAAAATACGTCTCCCGGTCGGATTTAACAGGGTGAACCCTTTTTTTCATATATAGAAATGTTTAATGACGGGCTTTAAACATTATTTTTTATGAGGAGAGTTTTCTAACGGAGTTATGGGCAATCACCAGCTTTGCGAAATCCAGCCGCTATTGCCTCCTCTTCTGTGCAAAAATACTGTTCTCCTCTGTTCGTGTCTATTTTCGTTCGGTCATAGTTCCCGCATTCAGGGGTGAGATATGTTTTACCATATTCTCGTTTTGAAATATTTCCCTTTATAATGCAGTCCAGACTTGGCGGCGGTTCATGTATCTCTCGCAATCCTGGATTTTCTTGTTTATACGTTTCTATTGAATCATCACATGCGCTCCAGAGGCCGCGGTCTTGTCTTATCGCCTCTTCACGCGCTGAAATAAAGTCTTGGTCGTACTGCTTGTTGTGCGGATCTAAATCGGTTTGTGCATAGCCGTTGCGCAAAAGATACCTATTAACAAATATATCGCCCGACACATATACATACCGAAGCCAGCGGCCGTACACATCAACATCTGACGACCCTGTTTCTAATCGTACGCGCTCTCCTTCAACAAGGCTGGCAAGGGCAGTGCGCGCCTCTTCATAATAACATTCACCTTTTTCAGGTGCATCAATGCCAATGAGTCGGACACGTCGTGTATCATCATTTACCTCTACCTTAATCGTATCACCGTCAATAGCGTAATTAACAAAATAACGCTCATCATCACGGGAACTTAATAAATCTCGCATCATACGCACTGATTCTTGTTCAACCTCTATGAGGTTAGACGTCGTATCTGCCGGTTCTTCCACAAGATCTACCGCGAAGAGACTTGCAAGCAAAACAATAAGAGTAATAAGTATAATACTTAGAGTTTTTCTTGTAGATTTCCCGCCGGTTTCTGTCGCAACAAGCGTGGCAAGTATGCCGCCCACAGCAATGATACCAGCAAGAAGGTATTGCTTAATTATTCTCAGCCGCCTTTTTTTCATTTGGCGTTTTTTCATCCATTGCTCATTCATTTTTTTTACCCTGTTAAATTGCGGCTTTGCCGCACCCGCTTCGCGGGATTTAACAGGGTGAACAGATTTTTCCCGTTGTTTTTGTTTCATATATTTGATAAATGGCAGTGAGGGAGAAATGAAAGTTTACTTGCATTTTGACCGAGCGAACCATTTATATAGTACGGGGGAGCGGCTAAGCCCTCCTCCCTACTCTATTACACAATAGTAATAATACCACATTTCCTGTTCCTGACAAGGCTGGCACCCCACATCCTTGTAAAGCCACCAATGATCAATGATAAATGATTAATTCTTCTCATCTCCCTGTAGCATAAAAAATTTTGGAGCTCCAGTTTCCAAAAGCTTGTTGTTTCTCAAAATACAAAATGAGCCCTTATAAGGCAAGAGCTCATTTAACGTCACACAATATTTTTTTATTTAGTATTTGATATTTACCCATATCTGCGGGCGCTTCCAGGTAGTTCTGAAAAAATATCCAGGTGACTCTCTCTGCCTCGTCTTCTTTCTCTTCTTGAGAAGAGAAAGTTTTTCTAGAACGATGTTGATAATAGTGAGTTAGCTCATGTATTAACGTTCTCCGTGATAGCCATAATAGTCCCTCTATATCATTGTGAATCCCTTGGCAGTATCGTGCATCTTCATTACACATATCCCACCAGAGGGGAACCATTGCAACCTTTTCTGTTCGTATATAGAGCCCAGTTATTCGCTTCTCTCTATTGTTCCACTGATTAATATAATCAAGACTAGCAAAAAGAACCTTTAAATCTGGACTTGAAAGATATTGCTGGTCATACGCCAGAGAATCATGCAGTATTCTCTGCACTCTCCTATTCCATGTATCAATCAGATTTCCTAATGAATCAGTGCTAATATACAAGCGCGTAAGCATTTCATCAGGATATTCACTCATCACTTTAACTCCATCATTGGTTACAAACCATACATCAGGCAGTGGTGGCGGCCTATCTTCGCTTGAAAATGGATTACTACATCCGCCGCCTATAATAGCACAAACTGCTATTACTAAGAATTGCTTCATGCTCCACCCTCCTATTTACACCATTCAATTTCTGGTGTGTCATCAATCACAAGAAGACCATCAAAGCTAATACCCCAATTAACTCCACTTATTTTAATAGTGATTTGCATCGTATCACCATAGCTCAGATTTGGCGCTTCTATTGTAATGGTTTGATTTTGAGCAACCGTGCCATGATAAATTCTTTCACTCCAATTCCACCACTCTTGTATGCACGCAGCTTCTACGCTTTCTACATGTACGATATCTACTAATGCTTCATCATTGTCCTTATTCTGGTTGTGTATAGTTACTTCTCCACCAATACTATTTTTGTCCCAGAGTTTAAAGTCAAAGACAATATCTAGCTGTGTGGAAACAGTTATACCCCATTCTTCAGGAATAGGCGCAGTTGGAGATTTAGTATCTTCACATCCAAATGATGTCAAAAGAACCAAAGCAGTAACTATTCCTATAACTACATTTTTTCTCACCACAGTACTCACTCCTTTTGTAAGAACATTTTGTATATAGTTCTGGCCCATCCAGAACTTATTAACTTATTATACAGTATAACATATTTTTAGATTTTGTCAACCCATCACCCATCACCCATCACTCTTTGTTCATCACTCTTTGTCACTCTTTGCCATCCCGCACTCTTCTCGTCATCCACACCTTTTTGTCACCCTGTCCCCCTTTTGTCGTCTCCCGCAACCCTTATCTTGTCATCTTCTTTCTAAGTTAAAAGTGGATATCTATGCACTCATTTTGTACAAATTTTGTAAAAAGTGTTGACAAAAAAAATTAAATATGGTATTCTGTATAAAGATTACGTGATATGCGTAATCAGGATTATTCCCAAAAAAACAGGAGGAAACAAAAATGAGAAACCTGTGTAAAGACCAGCTGATTGACAAGCTGGTGGATCTTTTCAGGCAGGCATCATTTGACGAGATCGATGAGGCAATGGCTGTAGCCAAGGAGCGCCTGGAGCAGGAAAGCCAGGAGAAAAGGAAACGCTTCGTCGGTCCGCCCGGGCTCCGCTGGGGCTATGCTAACTTCGATAATTTCCTCACCGACGAGCGGTAGTAAATAGGTGCTTGGAGCTTGTCCCTCACCCAGGGACTGAGTGAGGGATTGGCGCTTTTGGCTCTTGATTCTTGGATTCGACGCGAATTTCCAATATGTCACCCAATATGAACAAATGAGCAGATTATGATTATAATAATCTGCTCTTTCGTTTATATAAACTTGTATTATAACATCTTT
>JALLOP010000129.1 GCA_027718005.1 Patescibacteria group bacterium AH-259-L07
TGAAATCAACAAATATTTCATTAAACGTAAAAAAAAGCAAAAAGGGATCCTCCTTGGGGAGTTAGCTTTTTGCCTATAATTAAGTAAAGCGGCTTCCCACAACAGGAAGTCATTTTTTATTTAAAGTATAAATCTATGTCTACATTACAATTATCATGTCCAGAATGCGATGCCTCTCTCAATGTTTCAAATGATGTTGAGGAAGGAGGAATTTTTTCCTGCTCTGATTGTGCCGAAGAACTTGAAGTACGCGCGCGCAGTCCATTGCGTTTAGAGCGGGCACCGCAAGAAGAAGAAGATTGGGGAGAATAAATTTTAGTAACCATTTGGAGACTACGTCTCCAAAAAACGAAAGGAGGAAACTATG
This sequence comes from Patescibacteria group bacterium AH-259-L07, assembly GCA_027718005.1. Lineage (GTDB taxonomy): Bacteria > Patescibacteriota > Patescibacteriia > UBA2591 > UBA6264 > JALLOO01. The sequence continues at coordinate 368 of JALLOP010000129.1, forward strand.
GCAAAGGTCGTATTCACCAATAAGAATAAAAGGCTGACAGCAAAGGGTAAAACCCATGTCAGTCCGGGGCAGATTTACTATAGGGGCACTAATTTAGAAGAAGTGGTTGATAAGCTTTCGTATGTTCCATTTTTTCTGCACTGCCTTTTATCTAAGAATGGATCACCACCGCAGATACATACTCTTGAACATATATTAACCAGAAATATAGATAATCTTATAAGCACAACAGAATTAGAGCGTATTGCACGAATTTCTGGCGGTTCATATCATACAATATCAGCATTGGTTAATGCAGTTGGTGCAAAGTATGAAGCAGGGGAGCAAGAAAAACGGCGTAAAACACTGAACATACTTCATAAAGAGCTTGGTTTAGATGACGAAATTGATCCAACGATGGCTTCTGCGTTTATAATTCTTAATGTCCTGCCAAAGCTGTATGCAGTTATTGATAAGCGAGAGCCATATCATAATGCCCAAACCTTTATAGAGTCATTCTTTATTAATGCATTAGGAAAAGATCCTGGTGCACTTGATGAAAAAGAGTTGATTGCATGGGATACCTATTTAGTATCTTTGTGTACACATGGTTTAACATCGCCAAGTTATCACGGATTTCGTGTGACTGCAAATGCATGCGGGTCGTTTACCACGTCACTTCAGGCATGGCTTGCGATTGCTAATGCAGATCTACACTTTGGTGCAATTGGTGGGGCAATTAAGGATTTGCATGAAGTAGAAAGACGCGGCATTACGCATACCAAACACATTCAAGAGATTCTTGATCGCGGACTTCGCGTTAAAGGATATGGGCATCGCGTTCATCCACGGTTGCTTGCCAACTACCCGCACAGCACGGGAACGATTGAAGATCATCAAAGTATTGAATATAGCGAAGATATACAAACTGATCCACGGGTTCGGATTAATTTTGTGCTCTGGAATACACTTGGATATAATGGAGTGTATACAACCATGGTACGAGAACGGGCAAAACAAGCATTTACTCTTGTTGGATGTGCAAATGTAGATACCATGGCGGCAGGGTTATACCTTGACCTCGGGCTTAGTTATGAGCGTACCTTAGTGGGGCCGTTTATCTCACGAATTCCGCATTTAACAGAAATTTATGTAAGAGAAACCACACAAATGCGTCCTAATAAATATATTGGGTTAGAAGAACGAACATGAAGCTTGCAATTATTTACTCACGTATAAGAGTAGAGGAAAAAATGCTTTTTGAAGAGTCAGAAAAGGCACATATTGACTTTATTAAGATTTGTGACAGTCAACTGATTTTTGATCTCAATGATTCTGCCAACGACCAAGCACACATAAACCCCCTTCTTTTACAAGGAAGTGAAAAGGAGGGGGTTTCTCTTGTTTTAGCTCGTAGTGTTCATCATTCTCGAATTGTTCCCTATTTATCTATTTTAGAAAATTATGGGATTACAACAATTAATTCTGCTCGTGCTACAGAATTATGTGATAATAAATTGTTAACTACTTTAGCATTAATTAAACATAATATTGCGGTTCCTCAAACGAGAATTGCCTTTACGCAAGAAAAAGCATTACAGGCAATTGAAGAAATGGGATATCCAGTGGTGTTGAAGCCAGTTACCGGTTCATGGGGGAGATTATTGGCCAAGGTTAATGATAGAGAATCTGCTGAGGCACTGTTAGAGCATAAAAGCGTACTTGGCGCACCTGCGCATTCAATCTTTTATATTCAAAAATATATTGACGTTAGAGATAAGAAACCGCAGGTTTCTGCCGCTGTTAGTAAACAGCGGATCTCTAACGGGGTTGAGAAAAAAGGTCAGGATATTCGATCATTTGTGGTAGGTAATAAAACAATTGCTGCTATTTATCGAACATCAAGTCATTGGATTACGAATACCGCACGCGGCGGCACAGCCTCTAATTGTAAGGTGAGTAGTGAATTAAATAAATTATCTATTCAAGCAGCGAGAGCAGTGGGTGGAGAAATTGTGGCAGTTGATTTATTTGAAACAGATAAGGGATTATTAGTAAATGAGGTGAATTCAACTATGGAGTTTCGAAATAGTATTGACGTTACGGGCGTTAATATTCCAA
>JALLOP010000130.1 GCA_027718005.1 Patescibacteria group bacterium AH-259-L07
TCATCCCTCACCCAGTTCCGATAAAATCGAAACCAGTTCGCTGGGTGAAGGGATTCGCCGAACCTTGAAATTAAAGATGCTATTTATATATAGAAATAATGTACTTTAATTTTAGCATAAAAATATGCAATTGTCAAACACAAAACGGGGGTGTTTTGCACATCCCCGTCTTTGTTGATATTTATCAATCTTGCTGTTTCTTTTCTTTTTGGAGTCGAAGCAATCCCTCAAGCTCCTCATCGGACAGATTCTCTAATGAGCGTTTAGCCTTGCGACGTTTCTCTTGTTTCCGTAACGTTTCTTCGCTCTTTTCAACCTGCGATTCATATGCAGCCTGGATTTCTGATTTCTGAAGGTCAACACCATGAAGATCAAACTCATTCACTGATACCAACTCTTCATCAGTATTAAGAAATCTCATGGTCACGGTATCGCCTGACTCGGCAATCAGAACTTCAGGGTTACCAGAACTGGAAAGCGTAAACAGCTTACTCCGCACCGGGCTCAACAAAATACTATATACGGTTGTTCCTTCTTGCATTTCCTGCCCTATCCGCAAAATCTCGCCTGTTACGGTTCTTGTCTCGCTCTGATAGGTCGGGGCGAACGTACTGCTGCCACTCGTAGCCAAAAGTCTCTGATACTGAGATAGCGCGCTCCGCTTATTTTTCCCAATAACAAGCTCAAGGTTAGAATCCCGTACAACAGCTAATCTCTGGAAAATCGGCTTATCTCTTCCTATTACCGGAACTACAAATGACACTTCTCCATAAATACCATATGGGATTGGCTGGGTTGGCATCCATCGCTCAGCATCAGCCCCTAATGCCTGGGTTACTGCATCTAAAATAGATTCCTCGTTAGCTCCGCTGACACGATAACGATATGCTTGACCAGTTTGAGTATTCATCATCACAACTCCTACCAGCGCCTGATCATCTGAAGAAGACGAGGTAATCCCCGTAAACCAGAAGTTCCTCCCATCAGGACTCGGAACAAAAAATACATCTCGTCCCTCTGCACCATAAGACGTTGGCGCTATAACGTCCAACTCTGAAAATACTGTATTCCAAAAGCCATGAACATACTTACCCCATTTTGTAATGTAGCTCTCAGCAATTTCTTCAGGAATAACCCGATCAACCCAGGACGGTGCTTCACCTAAATCATACCACGCCCTATCTCCGGTTTTGGGATCAACAACAATTACTCCTTCTGTCTTCGCTCCACCAAAACCAATGCTTGGTTTAGTGGCACTAATCGTAAAGTAAGGACGATAACTGTCATCGATCTCAAACGAGGTCTCTCTTAACTGATATCCCTGATATCCATGAGTATACACATGGCGCTTGAGATTCTTGCTCCAATAAGCGCTCGAGAGGTACTCTAATTTCAACGTGTCAACCAAGACTGGCTTGCGGGTTCTATCTTCTGCACTTACCAAAATATAGCCTGGAGCAGTCCTAAACCGTCTCCACTTCCAAAATCCGCGAAACTCTAAAGGCGCGACCCATACAATCTCGCCATTGACATTACAGACATTGGCTTCACCAACCTTATACCGAGAGCCCAGAATATCTTCAGACTCACCAAGCACTTTATCAGCCAAGTATTGCGCCTGCTCTTTACTGACCTCGCGAATATGAGCTACATCAACCAAGGCCATATCCTCTGTCCAATTAGCTGGCTCAACCTCGCCTATCAAATCCCGATGCTCAGCGGCACGAAACATTTCTGATCCTGATAGTGCAATGACTATAAAGAGTAACCAGAAGACACCGTAAACAACCGCTCCGCCTTTCGGAAATGCCATTAGGTCATAAGAATCATCTCCCATCCTTCTTCCGGCAATAATGAGGCTGGCAAGCAATAGGAATGCAAGCGTAATAAAGATGGTCAGATACGGACTAACCACTGACGGCATACCTGCCCAAAAAATATAGAGCAGTAAGGCCGCGTAACTAACAGCAGTGATCAACCAAACCTGAAACCACTTTCCTATATTCGTCTTTAGTTCTTGGAAATTGAAGTTAAAGCCGCCAAGAACTCCTAAAAGTCCAGCTAACCAAACGAATTCCCATTGAAACATCTCATTTTCCTCCTTTGTCTATCCCTCACTTCTAAACAAGTGACGGGATTATGAACTGTTTGTTTGAAAACCCCGGCCCATCCAGGGTTCACTATTATAGTATGACAGATCTAAAAAATTTGTCAATAGCACTTTTCCACAATTTTCCACAGCGCCTCAAGCCCCCTCTTTGTCACTCCTCGCTTCGCACGGGATGACAAAAGAAAGCACGGAATGACAAAAGGGGCGGAATAGGGATTGATTATTTTTGGGCACTATGCTAGAATAAAAATCTCTTCCAGTATATGTACAAAAGGAAGTGTAAGGTTAATAAACTATTTAGATCTAACATGCAATACGAATCCATTACTCCTTTAGAAGATA
>JALLOP010000132.1 GCA_027718005.1 Patescibacteria group bacterium AH-259-L07
CAATCCTTTTTAGCTGGAAATAGTACATTTGACTAAAGAACGATTACCATGTTTCTGCCCTAAAGCTTGCAGGGTGACGACCACTTTGTTCAAATCCCAATTTCAATTCATCTCGAGGAACTTCACCACCACACAGCCGCACATACCAATTTTCAATATCCGACACCAAAGTATAAATCTGGTCAAGGTTAACACGCTTCTTTCCCTTCTTTTTCCCTGCTGTGATAATCCTCCCCCGAGTATATGGCCAATCATTGGGCCATTCCCGAGTCAACACAGGATGGTAGGTAAAATTGTTAGGAAATCTTTTCTCGAATTCTAACCATTCTTTGTGAAACATAAGCTGCTCTGGTCTTTTCACGCTCATAATAAGGGTGTATTGGGTAGTACCAGGATGTTGTTTACTCTTACCTCCAAAATTATGTGCCGCCATATATCGAATGTGTGCAAAAAGTGGAGTTACTCCGGTAGAAAACCCAAGTCCGACAAACTTTTTATCGTTCCACCAGCTATCAGACTCAAGTTTCAAACTTTTATTCTCAGGCGCTTTATGCTCGAATACAACTACCTCTTTTTCTTGCTCATCTTTAAAAACTACTCTGATTCCAATCTCGACACCTTTTTTCACTCGTAGTCCTTCATCTAGATCTTCTGCGTCAGTCCACCAGGGCGAGGTATTTGATTTTTTTTCATGGGTATGATTAATGATCGTCTGAAGAATCCGCGGTTCAGTAATTTCAACATTTGAACGGGTGTAAAGACGTTTTTCCCACTTCTGTGTCCTTGTGCCAAATGGCCTGGCAAGAAACGCAGTACCTGGCCGCATCTCATCAGTAAGCGGATATGTTGCACCACCTTCCCTAAACTCAGAGGGCAATGTAAACTCAACCGTCACTAATTCTTTTGGATCTAAAACATCTAAGCGCGTTACCGTTGCCGGCACCCACATAACAGGCATAGCCAACCTCCTTTTTATATAAAGAGCTGATTACTTCTCTTTTACTATAAGATGAAAGGAGGAATATGTCAAGCTGAGGTTGGGGATTGTAAGGTTGGGGATAAGTTACTTTCTCCGTAATTCAAACACGGTTATTTCAGGAGATGAATTAAATCGAATGGGTAAAAGAGAGGTACCAATACCACGATTCACATATAAAGTGTAGTCTTTTATTTTAAATAATCCTCGATTATACTTGCCATGATATATGGTGGGATCCCAAAACGGTCGGATGAAAGGGAATTTGACTTGTCCGCCGTGTGAATGACCTGAAAGTATCAAATCTACCTGATTTTCGGATACATCCTCCATTATCTCTGCAGAATGGGCTAACAATATTGTAACAGCTGCATCTTCAACCTGCTGTAATGCTTTTTTAAGATTATGATGTTTGGTGCGCGGATCATCAACGCCAACAAGATAAATGTATTCACCATCTCTCTCAAGTTTTCTACTCTCATTAACTAAGACATCTATACCGCACTGTTGTAAAATATTCTCAAACTCATGCACATTAACATTTTTATTCGCATGTAAATGATTGCCAAAGGTTGCAAAAATTCTATTTTGATATAGCCTCCCAATCTCCTGCCAAAATGGCTTGCACAACTCAAGATGTTTGGTTTTTCGATCAATAAGATCACCAGTAATAACCACATAATCAGGTTTTAATTTTTGTATAATCCTCAACACTGCTTTTTCTTTCCTGCCAAATCGCTTGGTATGAATATCGCTTAATTGAATAATTTTTGTTCCTTCAAAAGAACGCGGTAAATTTTTGATTTTTATAACAACATTTTCAATTTTAAAATGGTATGGTTCAAATATAACACTATACCATAGCAATATAATAAGTATAAAAAAAATAATACTTGCCAATAAAAACATAGTAAATATTCTTACCTCCCTTTTATCTTTACATTGTACATAATTTCTTCTGCTTTTTTCAGATTTCGTTTTGCCGCATCAAATTTGTTGCGCAAATACCCAGTGAGATCAAGCTTAATCAAACCAGAGACAACATCAGCAATAATCTCTTTTAACTCCTGTGCTTTTTTAACGTCTTCTTTAGTTACCAACAAAACCATTTTTCGTATCAATTCCCCGGTAAAATCGCATAACCCTGCAATATAATCATCAAATCGTATAGATGGTTTTGCAATCCGTTTAATTGTTCCGTATTGCAGTACTTGAAAAAATAACTGTGCTTCTACATATTCTTCCAGCGCTGCCTTATATGCTCCTGAATGCTTTAGGTCAGGTGCATGGCGAAGGTGCTTGCCTAAATTTATCAGAATTGTCTCTGCGGAAGCAAGCAATTTTTTTGCATCTGAAATCTGATCTCGATGAAGAGAAAAAATAACTTGCTTTGCGGTATGTAAAGCTTTATTTGATTGGGATATAATCAAACG
>JALLOP010000133.1 GCA_027718005.1 Patescibacteria group bacterium AH-259-L07
GGTGAAAATGTGGAATGACAATAGGCGCAAGGCAACAAAATAACAAATCCACCTAAAAAATCGCCATAATGGCGGTTTTTCCATAGTTAATCATAAAAATATACAACGCGTATTGACAAGGAAAAGAAAAAATGATATACTAATCTTGATAATACAATTCGTCGTACCTTAATAATATAATAAGGAGGAAACCATGAAAGAAAAACTTGCAGTATATGCAGGAACATTTGATCCACTTACTAATGGACATCTATGGATGATTGAACAAGGAGTAAAGCTTTTCGACCGCCTGGTGGTTGCCATTGGAATTAATCCTGAAAAGCAATGTATGTTCTCAGTTGAAGAGCGCCTTGAAATGATTCGTGAGACAACTCAACAACTACCCAACCTCGAAATCACCACTTTTAACAATCAGTTCCTTGTCAACTATGCACAATCAATCAAAGCGCAAATTATTCTTAGAGGCATTAGAAGCGAAAGTGGCTACGAATATGAAAGGGTAATGAGAAATGTTAATAGCGATCTCAGCTCTCATATTATATCCGTATTTTTAATGCCGCCGCGAGAAATTGCTGAAATTAGCTCAAGTATGGTAAAGGGGTTAATCGGTCCGGAAGGGTGGGAACCAATAGTACAACGGTTCGTTCCTAAACCAGTTTTTGAAAAAATCAAGGAGATACATCATGAAAAATAAACAAAGATGGGTTGAACTTTGGCAAAGAATAGGAGCATACGGTGATCCCCTTCCTGTTTATAAAAATCTTGTTACTCGTTATGCAGAACCTCATCGCGCCTATCATACACTTTCCCATATTGTTCACTGTTTGGATGAATTTGATCTGGTTCGAGATATTGCAACAAATCCAAATGCGATAGAGATGGCAATCTGGTATCATGATGTAATTTATAATACCCGACGCACAGACAATGAAGAAAAAAGCGCGGCAATTGCACAAAGGGTTGTCAAAAGCGCACGTCTGCCTAAGTCATTTGGAAAACGCGTTGCTGAATTGATTATAGCAACAAAACACGATATTCTCCCAGAACACACTGATAAGCAAATCCTTGTTGATGTTGATCTTTCAATCCTGGGACAGTCTGAAGAAACATTTGATGAATATGAACAACAAATACGAAAAGAGTATGACCGGGTGGTCCCAGAAACTGTATTTAATGAAAAAAGATCTTCTATCCTGAAGTCGTTTCTTAAACGCCCGTCTATTTACTTAACAAGCTTTTTCCGAGAAAAATATGAAGCGCAGGCACAACAAAATATTGAAAGATCTCGCAAGCGTCTACAAATACTGAAACAAAAATCGCCCTGAGGATTGTCGAAGGGCGATTTTTTTTAATATAAAGCATTCCCTACGCATCTAATTGTATTTTTTAGCAATGATTTGGTATGCTTTTCTAAACGGAATTCCTTGTTTAACTAGTTCATATACCTTTTCTGCTGCATATAAGTCTTGCGTCATAGCTTTTTTACAATTTTCTTTACTAACTTTGAGCTCTGAAAATACTAAACTCGTGACAGACAAACTGTCTTTTGTTATCTCAAACGCTTTTATTATCGGCTCTTTTAAGAGCTGAAGATCACGATTATATCCTGATAAATGATTACCTATCACACTCTTAATTTGAAACTCATATGAGACAACAACATGATATTTTGCCCGCACCAATTCTAAAACATCTGGATTTTTCTTATGCGGCATAATAGAGCTGCCCGTACAAAATTCTTTAGGAATTTCAAAATAACCAAACTCTGGCATAGAGAATATAATAAGATCAGTGGCTATTTTGTTTAGATCAAGCATGATCTGAGAACAGGCATGGAGAATCGTTGACTCAAATTTACCCCGGCTGTTTTGCGTATATATGGGATTTTCCTGCACTTTTTTAAATCCGAGTAAGTTCGCTGTATAATCCTTATCTATTGTAAGCGGCACGCCATAGCCAGCGCAAGCTCCCAAGGGCGACTGATCAATTAATTCTAAAACAATGTCCAAAACCTTTTTATTATCTTCCATAGAATCAATAAATGAATTTCCCCACATACTAATAGATGAGGGCATGGCTTTTCTGGTATGGGTGTAGCCAGGAAATTTTATGTTACCATACGTTTTAACAAAGTGTGTAATCGCCTTATCTAATTCATTTATCAATATCCTACAATTATGTAACTCTTCTTTATAATACAATCTTAGTGCAGCTAATACTTGGTCATTTCTTGACCGTGCAGTATGTATTTTTTTACCAACATCTCCTAACGTTTTGGTTAAGTGATTTTCAATAGCAGTATGGCAGTCTTCGTGTTCTTTTAATATGGTAAACTCTCCATATTTCGCACGTTCAATAATATGTTTAAGTTCTGTAATCAGTTTTTGAGACTCTCTATT
>JALLOP010000134.1 GCA_027718005.1 Patescibacteria group bacterium AH-259-L07
TGCCTCAGCTGAAACACCACCTACGGCTCCTGACAACTTTAGTGCTGACGTTAATCATATATTAAAAGATACATATGAAATACAACTATCATGGAATGATACATCAAGTCTTGAAGACGGATTTTATATATATCAAGAAATTACCCTTAGTGCTGATGAAAGACTCTGGAATAGAATTGGCACGGTGGGTGCCAATACAGAAATCTATAAACCTGCTACGTTTACCACCGGCGAAACATATAAGTATATGGTTAAGGCATATAATACTGGCGGCGAATCATCTATGGCAGGGCCAGATTCAGCTACGGTCCCGCCTGCCATGCCGCCTAATTTTTCAGCCAGCACTCAATCAATCTCTGAGATAAAGCTTACGTGGGATGATGTGTCTGGTGAAACACGTTATGAACTTAAAAAATCAACCAATGCAGGCGGATGTGCGGGTAATTGGGGAAATTGCGCTACTGAAACACTATTTTCTGGCACTACTTCATATTCAAGTACTGCTCTTTCATCAAACACAACATACTATTATGCCCTTAAAGCGTGTAATGCAGGCGGCTGTTCTGCCCAATGGACTGAAGCGTCAGCCACCACCTGGGTATGTACGCCTGATGAAAAAGATACGCAAAACTGTCCAATAATTGAAGAGTTTGTTGTTTCAAGCATCTTCACGAGAACGTGCTCTGCTGATGGCACGTGGGGCAGTTGTACCTTGAGCTGCCAAACGGGCTGGGGCGATTGTACTGCAGAATATGGGTGCGAAACCAATATATATACTGATGTAAATAATTGTGGCGTAGACAGTACTACTGCATGCGGTAACGTGTGCACGGCGCCAACCAATACAACTGCTTCTTGCTCAACTGGTAGTTGCGGATGGAGCTGTAAGAGTGGCTGGGGTAATTGTAATGGTGATGCTTCAGATGGATGCGAAACCAATACCAATACTGATGTAAACAATTGTGGTACATGTGGCAAAGCATGCAGCAGCGCTCCGTTGGACGCATATGATGTGTGTTCATCCGGGAGTTGTGATTGGAAGTGTAACGGTGGTTTTAGCCCGGTAGGGGCGAGCTGTGTGATGGATGCGCCAACGCAATCACCAGAGACCTTTAAAGCTACTGCTAGTTCTAAGACTTCGATATTATTAGAATGGAGCTCTGTTATTGACGCGACAAGCTATAAAATTGAGTGGTCACTAGATGCACAAGAGTTACAAAGAATAGGTGGCGGGTCCTCTCTTGTCGAGACTTCTGATACTTTTTATACACACCGGGGTCTTAGTTCAGGCACAACGTATTACTATCGCCTTTTTGCGTGTACTGCTGGCGGCTGTTCTGGTCTATGGTCTGACGCGTCAGCCACCACCTGGGTATGTGAGCCTGGCACAAAAGATACACAAGAGCTTCCAGCAATTGAATTTGGTGCGACAACTACTGAAGAAAGAACGTGCTTGCCTAATGGCACGTGGGGGGCGTGGGGCGGTGGTACTTTGAGCTGTGATGAAGGCTATCACCCCAGTTCAGACGGAACGAGCTGTATTATAGATGCGCCAGCTGCGCCTGCTGTTCCAGAAGGTCTTGAGGCCACGGCGACTGGTTCAACTACAATCAAAGTAGAATGGAATACTATGAGTGGCGAGGAAAGTTTTCAGCTTAATTATGTATACTCTGGAGGAGGAACCACCATTACTGGTATTGCTAAAGACTCTATTCTTTATAATCATACCGGTCTGCAGAAAGCAGAGACCTATACGTACAAAATTAGGGCCTGTAATTCCAGTGGTTGTTCTAATTGGTCGGGTACTGCCTCTGCCACAACTCTATACCCACCAGTTGCGCCGTCTAATCTTCGTGTCACCGGAACAACCTCAAGCAGTATATCACTGGCATGGGACGATAACTCAAATAATGAAAAAGGGTTTATTGTCAGGAGAAAGAAAGGTTCTGGAAGTTGGGGAAATATTATATTGGAAGGCGCAAACAGAACGTCTTACAGCGATACGGGCCTTTCTTCAAGTACTACCTATACATATAAAGTAAGAGCCTACAATGACGGTGGTGACTCTGGGTATTCTAATACTGTGTCAGCAACTACAAAATCAACAAGAAGATCTCGGTGGTTTAAATTCATATAAAGTAAAAGCCTACAATGACGGTGGTGATTCTGCCTATTCTAATACTGTGTCAGCAACTACAAAATCAACAAGAACGTTTCGGTTTTTTAAACTTTTTAAGGGGAGGTTTTAAGTCGATCTCAGTAATTCGTAAAAGATTATTCTCAAATGTCCATACATCAGAAAAAATTTATTCTTATAGTGATTATTATTGCTGGTATTATTGCTGTTGGATTTGGCCTGTGGTATGTTTTTTATTTTCAAAATATTCCC
>JALLOP010000135.1 GCA_027718005.1 Patescibacteria group bacterium AH-259-L07
GAATGAAACTCACTCAAAACTTCTGGAAAAAAATGAGCAATTATGAAGTTTTTGTCTCTTATGCTGTCGTAGCCGAAATTAACAAATGGGACGATCCAGCGAAACTGAAATTGAAAAAACTAATTAAAGGGTTCAAAGTACTTTCTATAGATGATAAAAACATTATTACATTAACTAAAAAATATATTCAAGAGAAAATTATTCCTGCTTCTCATGAATTAGATGCAACTCATATTGCGGTGGCGGTGGTAAATAACATTGATATTTTACTGAGTTGGAATTTCAAGCATATTGTCAGAAAAAGGGTTAAACTTGGTGTTAATTATATTAACAATCTGTTGGCCTATGATTCTATTGAGATTATGACTCCCGCAGAACTTTCATAAAATCATTACATTATGAACAAAAATCAAAATCACATTCAACATATTGACCCGGATATCAGAAGAGATTTTCCTCAAGATCCAATGATGCAAAAACTGCATCAGATCAGACGAGAGCTTATTCATAATCAAAGCATTAAAAAAACTCTTAAATACATTGAGGAAACAACCAGAACAAAATCTGTTCGCAAAACAGGTTAAATTTTGACTTTTGCAAACTTATTTTTTCTTTAATGAACAATCGTGAACGGCTGTTTTTTTTATTTATTCTTAAACCTTAATCTCTTTTTTGATTATTGAATATTGAATATTAGAATTTATTTGTATCTTGTTGTATCGGAAACTCTAAATTCCGATACAATAAAAAAGATTGAATCTAAAGTTATCCACCCCCCACCACTTTTGTTCCAAAAGTGGTGGGGGGTTCTTGACCACGTTAGAGGCAAGATAACTATGTTGTCTGCCACCAAACACTTAAAATAAGTGTTGGGCGAACCTCTAACATGATATATCAGACAATTATGTGTATGTAGCGGCTCTACATGAGGGGATCCTGATTGTAGAAATCGAACGCTAAGTTAAGCATAGGTAAGGGTCGCAATCACCGATTGCGACTTTTGTATATATTATGCGATTCCATTTGAAGTTTTTTTAAAATTATTGTATACTAAAACACATAAAAGGTAAGTTGTTATACGTATGAATTTAGAACTTATAGGGCATATTTCTGATGTGGTGGGGAAAATTATGGTTGCGTTTACTGCGATCATGGTTCACCACCGTTTTTGGAAAGAACATAAAGTTGATGAATTAGTATTTAGAAGCATGAAACGAGAACAACTTATTGGGATTATTGGCATTATTTTTATTCTTATTGGATTTTTCCTCCAACTCCCGACAAAATTGTAATCTTAAAAGGTCGTCACATTATAGTTAATAGTTTAAAAGATTTATGAACAAGATAATTTTAGGTATTATTGTTGTAGTTTTGATTGCAATTGGAGGATATTTTCTTTTGCAATCAGAGCCACAACAACAATCCGAACCCGAGCCACAACCGCAAGTAAAAGAATTTAATATTGTTGCGCGGCGGTTTGCGTTTGATCCTGACACTATTACCGTAAATAAAGGAGATACGGTAAAGTTAAATATCACTAGTACTGACACCACTCATGGCTTAGCAATTTCAGAATTTGGAGTGAATGCTATTTTGCCGCCAGGCGAAACAAAAACCATTGAGTTTGTGGCTTCTCAATCCGGATCTTATACAATGTTTTGTTCTGTTGCGTGCGGTTCAGGTCATTTTGATATGAAAGGAACCTTGATTGTAAAATAAAGAACAAATATCTAAATTTAAGCTTAAAATCGAAGATCTAATCTTCGATTTTAAGCTATCCACAGGGAGGATAATTGACAATATACATAATTTCATTTATAATAAATTCATAATTTCAGAAATTAAGAATTAATAACACTATGGCAAACAAAATAACACAAAAAAAAACAATATCTTCTCTTTTGCGAGTAAAGCGTCATTTTCAACTCACTCTCCCTGCTCATTTAAGAAAGATACTTAATATTGAAGAAGGTGATTTTGTAGAAGCAGAAATTAAAGACAACAAACTTGTTTTAAAACCACGAAAACTTATTGATGCAGATCAATCATGGTTCTGGTCAAGAGAATGGCAGAAAGGAGAAAAACAGGCAGAGAAAGATATACAAAAAGGAAAGATTTCCTCAGCCTTTAAAACAGCAAAAGATCTCAGGCAGGCGCTTCATAAATAGATATGAAAATCCGATTTTAAAGGAAAGGTATGAGCAAAATTAAAAGGTCGAATTTGTTAACTTGTTATATCGGAAATTCTATTCCGATACGCGGAGCCAAGTAATCTTGTGAAACCGACCCGTTTCCATCGGGAAATATAAAAAAACATAGAGACAAAATCTCTATGTTTTTTTAAAATTTGGATACAGATCTCACTCCTTACAAACTTCAAGGTTCTT
>JALLOP010000136.1 GCA_027718005.1 Patescibacteria group bacterium AH-259-L07
ACACCACTTTCCCTCAACCAAAAACCCCTCCCTGCCTGCCGTCAGGCAGGGAGGGGTTTACCTCGCCTTCTGGTCAAAAACTCCCCTCTTCAAATCTTATTAAAATTTGGATACAAATATTATTCCTTACAAATTTCAAGGTTCTGCGAAGCAGGGTTCTTGTTTTTCAATATTACACTTACAGGTTAACAAATTTGACCTTTTAAGACAAAGATTTTATCTTCTCAATTAGTTTATTTTTATCTAAGCCACCAACAGAAAAAAGCTCACCGTTGACAATAATGCCTGGTGCGGACATAATGCCGTATTCTTGCACCATTTTTTGTCCTTGCTCGGTCAACATATCGATATATTCAATATCTATGTCTGAAAACTGCGGTTTGATTTCTTCTTCTAAAATCTTCTTTGCCGCGACACAACTACTGCAACCGGGTGTTGAAACTTCTTGGATTTTAATTTTGCTCATACCTTTCTTTTAAAGCTTGTAAATAATTATCTAATATATTCTCCACCTTGCCCCAATTCCCTTGATTGATTGCATTGTCTAACTCCTCCTTTAAAAATGGCTCAAACGACACTTCATATTCCGCAAGTCCTTGCGCCAATACACTCAACTTCAACTCAATCTCGAGAGGCATTTTTTGCTGCCGTTCTTGAGTGGCGGTGCCACCATATGGTTGATCAGCAAGTATACGAGCCGGATATGCCCAGAACGTGGAAGAGGCTACAATTTGTTCTTTGGTAGTTATATCAGGATCATATACTACCCATCCTGAATTAGTTCTGGGATCTGCATCTGCCTGAATTACTCCCGGGAGACCAGTAATAGAACTAACCACACTGGCTCGACACCCAACACAAAACATATTTTTAATCTCTAAATCAACTTTGCGAAGATTGGCTTGGGCAACATTTGCCCCAAGAGGGTTGTCATTACCCCCGCCGCTGAATACAAGCACTCCTCCGATAAGAGCGCCGACAACAATGATTGATAAGGGTATGATAAGATTTTTGTTCATAGTGCTATAAAAAAAGTTGCTACATTCCCCAAATAAAGAATATCGCAAACATCCAGACGCTTGTTAAAATAAGGATTCCTCCGGCGACACGTTTCATTGTTTCTGTTTTGCCAATCAAGACTTTAAAAAAAGTATGCTTGCCAGCGCCGACAAAAACCGTAACCGTAATAAGAAATAATGCTTGCGCAAGACTGAAAATCAGAAAGCTTACAATACTGATTAAAAAATTGCCGCTTATAAGAGGAAAAACTACTAATGGTAAGAAAATGGGCAGAAAACACATTAGTCCTCCAGCGCCGTATATGATCCCGAAGCCAAAAAGGCTGATGCCCTGCGAACGCCCACGGCTCATTGTACTAACTTTGTTTTTAAAAGAAGAAAGAAAGGGAATATATATTATCGATTTGCCGTACAAGAAGCCAATACCTATAAAGAGGATGAAAATGGCAATAACAAATTTTAGCTGCGTAGCATACACAGCAAGAAACGTTCCAATTGTTGCAAACAGTAAGCCAAGGACAATAAAAAAGCTGAATACACCGAGCGATGCAATGATTCCCAGCGTGACGCTTTTTTTAACCGGAGAATGTTTTTCTCCTCCTTCGTCCATTCCAAGGTAAAAAGACATATACGCAGGTAGCACGCCTAAGGAGCAAGGGCCAAAATTAGCAATAAGACCCGCAATAAAGGCAAAACTTAAAATACCGAGCGTGCTAAAAGCCGCAAGATTACCTGCCTGTGGAATAATAACCCCGTAGAGAGCTTTCCAGCCAAAGATACTCGCGACAATAAAAATGACAAGGGCCGCCGTTATCCAAAGAATGATTTGTTGTATTTTACTTTGCTTCATAAGTTTGTTGATTAGCAGCAGGACATTTTTTGTCCGAATATACACAAATCACGCAGCAGTGCTTACTTTCTTTTGGCACGGAAATAATTTTTTGACACTGTCCGCATTTATGAAATACAAGACAGCCATTTTGCGGAATATCAACTTTTTGTGTGTGCCCGCAAAAAGGACATTGGAGATTCGCTTGCTCCGCCGTTTTACTCATCTCCGCTTCAGGTTGATGTACCTCTGAGCGGACTTTCTTTTTGGTTTTCAAGTATGAAACAAACGCAGGAATTATGCCCAGTGCTAAGAAAACACCCCAAGCTCTAAGAGGCGGAGGAATTTGCAAGAACCAAAATCCACGCAGATCAAAAATCCAAGCGACAAGCGCAAATGCGCCAAAGAGAAGAAGTCCAAATCCCGTCCATTTCTCAATTGTTTTCCCTTTTTGAGCAACAAAGCGCCCTGCTTGGATGCCTACAATACCAA
>JALLOP010000137.1 GCA_027718005.1 Patescibacteria group bacterium AH-259-L07
TAACCTGGTTGTGATCGTGCTTTGTTATGCGGAGATTCTTCCACGATTGAGTGTTCATAAAATCTCCAACAAGTCCAGCATAAAAATCACCTATTCTTCTTGCTGAATGCCCAAATGGATTTCTGCCGAGCGTTCTCCAAAAACCATCATTAATCCATTGCCAATCAAAAGCGGGATTATCGCTTATAAAAACAGGCCTTTCTCTTTTTGTAATTTTTAAAAGCCACTTTTCAAATTTCTTAAAAACCTCTTTTTCATCAAATATTTTTCCTATGGAAGCTGAAAAACTGACTTTTCCCCTGATTCTTTTCTCTCTGCCAAAACTCCATGAAATGTAGCTTTTGATGGATAAGCAACAGCGCCAAACTCAGTAAGTTGCCCCATTCGTGGACACTTACCATTTGCTTCACAATCTACAAAAATTAAATTTTTCATGTATATTCAATTAAATTCTCAAGTTATTTTTACTTAATTAACTCGTCAAGGTTGGTACTTAAATCGGCAGTGATTTTTTGGCGGTTTATAGCTTAATTGTAGCAGATGGGGGGTTGGTTGGTCAACACTCACCCCCCACTTTTACGCGCTTGCGTGAAAAGTGGGGGATCAAATAAAAAAACTTGTCGGATGACAAGGTAATTGTCAAATTTAGTTATGGTTTTGCGAAACATTTTTCTTAACACAAGAGCAAAAGTTATCAATGCAATTCCTATAAATAATAACCCGATACCCATAGCAATTTGAAATGGTCCGCTGGCAAATTTAAGAAGCAGGCTTATTTATGAAAATAAAAAAATTACTCTGGTAAAAGAATAATTCCTGCGGTAAAAATATAACAAAACAATTAAACATCACTTTTTTCAATCCAAAAAGCGAGATTTTGCCTCGCTTTTTAGTTAAAACTCAAGTAACAAAAAATAGGAACAACAAAAATTATTTTAAATTTAATGCCATTATTATTTATCTGGCAGCTTATAATCCAAAAAGATCGCTCTCAATTGCTTCAAGTTCGGCGTCAAGACCCGTGAGATCGGTTTCATTTAAATCAGCCTCAATAGCATCCAACTCGTCAGAAAACCGCACGCCTTGCAAAGCTTTTGCTTTTATATCTTCTTCACTAGGAACTGGTTCAATACCTTCGTCTTGAAGCACTTGCTGTTCTTCTGGTGACAATTCAATTGGGGTCAAATCCTGCTCAATTATCAGCTGCTCTTTTTGATATACAGGCCGTCCTTCTGGTCCGCGGGTTAAGAAAAAAAGCGCGCCGCCCACAATGACAACCAAAACGAGTATTATAATAATAAGTGTATTTTTGTTCATGTTATTATTCATTACTTAATAGGCGGTTTAATAGGAGATCCTGTGAAGTTTTTGGCCTGTCTTAAAGCAGTTACAATCTCTCGAAGTTTGTCGTGCAAATTTTTAATCTCTGATTTAAGCTCTTGCGCTATCTCACGAGCCTCTTTTCCAATCCCTTGAAGATTTTCGCCTTTAAGAAGTGATTCATACTTTACTTTAAGCACCTCCATCTTCGCCTCATTTTCAACTTGCATATTCTTAGCTTCTTCAATAAACGGAATTACTGAGGATATATCAACTCCTCGCGCTTCAAGTTTTCTACTTCGTGATTCTAATCTGCCGATAATGTTGTCAAAACGACCTATGGCTGAACCAAGACGATTAAGCATTCGCAAGCCATTGCCATGAGCATGAGCAATACGCGCGCTAAACTCAACTTGTTCCATATGACCGTAGTCTCCTGCTGCTGTTCTCATATTTTCTCTGAAATTTTCACGAAGCACTTTTGCGTCCTTATGAAGATTTTGGCGAAAAGCCTGCACATCTTGACGAAATGTTTGACGGCTGACCCTAAGTTTATCTATTAAGCTCTCTCGTTCTTCTGGCGTAGCAGCTTGCAATTTATCCCCTTTGAGGTCCTTTATTGTATCACGAAGTACTTTTCTTCTCTCTTCAATTTCTTGTTGGAGTTGCAAACGTTCACTCTTAAGCTGAGCTCGCAATGACTCGCGTTGTGAAATATCTCCTGTATCACCTGTATTCTGACCGGAACTAATCTCGTGTTTAACTTTCTTTGCTTTTGATATGTTCAGTCCTTTGAGCGGGTCTCCTCCTCCTTGTGGAGGTGTTTCAACACATACACCCTCAAAACAAGTCATTCCCACAGAACACTGAGCATCGTTTGCACACCCTGTTGCGGATCGTGAGGAGGTTTGACTATCCATCCCAGATATCGATTTAAAACCAGCTCGTACATTATCCATATCAGCTCTAAAACTTTCCGTTACGCTTTTTGCATCATTTT
>JALLOP010000138.1 GCA_027718005.1 Patescibacteria group bacterium AH-259-L07
CTCGGCCTCTTGGGATTCCAAGGAAAGCACTTGTTTGTGATCTTCATCTGTTGATTTACGAATGTAGATAAAATATTTTGTCATAGTGCTTTTGTCCTAAATTATTATCGCTTTGCTTCCGCCTTCGGCGGAATAAAAAGATTGGCTTATATATCGTAATATATCTCTGTCTTTGACAGAGTGAACCGCATTTTGCGCGAGCGCAACGTCGTTATAAATCCTAAAAATGAATGGAAAATCCTGTGGAATCTGCCTGTTAAGGCGCGAAGCGCCGACGCGATTTCTGACAAACCTACAATGTGGCTCAGCCCCATAAGAGCGGTTCGAACATCGTTCGGCTTGGGGAGCCATCTTTCACCAAGGCTACCCGTCGCTACTACGAAGCTATGGAATAGCGTAGGATAGCTTCAGAATGGCTTATGGTATCTTTCGTTAAAACTACGGAATACCTTATGTTTTATGTATATATTCTATGGAGCTCAAAATCTAAGAATTTCTATTTTGGCTATACAGACAATTTGAAGGAACGCATTAACGAACACACCAAAGGGTTAGTAAAATCAACAAAACCGCAACGTCCGTGGAGATTAGTATTTTACGCAGCTTTTGAAACGAAGAAGTTAGCCAAAGATTTTGAGCGATATCTCAAAACAGGTTCGGGCAAAGCTTTTGCATACAAAAGATTTTTGAATTCTGAAGTCTTGAAGAAAAATTGTTGATGGGGGGGGTTATAAGGTACTCCGAAGCCCGTGGGCGTAGGATACCCGCCCCTCGGAGTTTCATCTAAAGAGCGAGGTAGGTCCTCGCTCTTTGGTTGGGGAAAGGTGGCATTGACAAAAGATATTTTTATCTTTATCCTAATAAAGGAAAAATAGTTTCCTAACAAAGGAGAGACATAATGGGTCAACTAAAATGGCTTTGTAATGCTTGTAAAAAACACGGAGTGGTCGAAATCGAAGATTTATTTAATCCTTATATTGAAGGCTATAAAGTTTACAAACAGCACGAAGAACAGTCTTCTAATTGTCCTAATCCTTTTGTAACGGTTGAAATCAAAAAGACCCATCAGGTACTTTTGAACGACACGATAATGCAAACAGAATTTAGACAAATAACGAGACTGGGTGGACGAGTTGAAACTATTGATGATAAAGTAATAATATATCGGGGTATTATTCCCGTGGATGTGATTGAAACTTTGGCTGGTAGAATAAAGAAATTTGATACTGAGAATCTTTTGGTGGTGTCAATAAAATATAAAGAATAATTTTATTGACAGAACAACACAAATCCGCCTGGTAGGAAACGAGTGCACGGATTTGCTTTTAATAAAATAATATGCCGCAGGGTAGAGTAGATTAGCACAAAGCGGCAATTTTAAAGGCAGAAGTGTCTATTAACCCCATAAGAGCGGTTCGAACATCGTTCGACTTGGGGAGCCATAAAAATAATCACCCTGTTAAGCGATTATTTTTTTACCCCAAGACGGACGTTCGAACCTTTGATAATAATTTTAGTTGTGGTATAATAGAATTAAATTTTGATTTAAATATTTCGTATAATAACCAGCTATGTGATGTATCTTTTAAATTAATTTTATGTATTTTTTTGCCTCACCATTGTATAGAACTGACGTCAAGCATTCTGAAAAAGATCTTGAAAAAATGAACAGGAATGACATGTTTACGAAAAAGTTAGAAGAAAATGGCATTTCAATAATTCTTCCACAAAGAGATGTCGACCAAAATCTCCCCAAATTTGATATTTGGCAAAGGGAATTAGAATTAATCAAAAAATCAGATACCCTAATAACAGTTTTATCTGATACAAGAGGCCTGTATTTAGAAACTGGCTTTGCCAAAGCGATCGGCAAAAAAATACTTGGTTTAAAGGTAAAAGAAACGAGAAACATTCCGAAAGATGGTTGGACTGTTCAATGGTTTGACTTTATCGCTGAAGATATAGATGAATTAATAGATTTTATGAAAATTAATTTAAAAGATACATCACATAGCAGTGTATAGCAAGTTCAGAAAATTGTGTTTTATAAACTTTCAAAGACTGCGTAAATTTTTTTACCCAGATTTTTGGTCTTTTCTATTTTTGAAGTATAATAAAGAGGCGAGCAAAGATTTATGCTATACGCAAATATTATGTGACATTAGCAAGATAAGTGGTTATAAGAATAATTATTTATAATATTTACCATGAAGTGGCAATTTTAAACTCAAATTGGCTATTTAACTCCATAAAGAGCGGTTCGAACATCGTTCGGCCTGGGGAGT
>JALLOP010000139.1 GCA_027718005.1 Patescibacteria group bacterium AH-259-L07
GATACAACAAAATATCTGATGCAGTTATTTAAACAATATATTTCTAAATTTTAACTATGTTGCCCAAAGAGCTGGAAAAACGAAAAAAACGAGCACGAGCAATTATTGCTGCACTTAAAAAATTATTTCCGCAAACAAAAATAGTGCTCAAGTATTCAAATAATTGGGAGCTCTTGGTCACGGTTATTTTATCTGCGCAATGCACGGATAAAAAAGTAAATGAGGTAACTCAAGAATTGTTTAAAAAATATAAAACACTTGATGATTATGTAAGGGCCGAGGTAAAAGAGTTTGAGCAAGATATTCGATCAACCGGGTTTTATAGAAATAAAGCAAAAAATATATTAGCGAGCGCAAAGATTATAAAACAAACATATCATGGAAGAATCCCGAGAAGCATGAAGGAGGCGCTTAAACTTCCGGGCGTTGCCAGAAAGACAGCAAATGTTGTATTAGGCAATGCTTATGGTGTTATTGAGGGCATTGCGGTAGATACTCATGTGAAGCGTTTATCTAAACTATATGGTTTAACCAATGAAACGAATCCAGATAAAATAGAAAAAGATTTAATGCAAATTATCCCTAAAAAAGAATGGTTTGCCTTTACCTATCGAATGATTGATTATGGAAGAAAGTACTGCCCTGCACGGCCGCATGATCACGCAAATTGTCCCTTAAGCAAAATAAGACAAGCTTGAAATTTCGTCAGGGCTCACCAATGTGAAAGCAAGCTTTCCCATTTGATTCGCCCTTAGGAATTATAAAGTAATGGTATTGTATAACGTTTTAACAAAAAAACAGGAAGAATTAGAAACCGTTGTTATAGTTGATGAGCCAAAAGAAAACCCCACAGGAGAATCAAAGATTCCCTACGGGGTAAAAAAGTTTGTGGTATGTATTCCTCATTGTGGTATATATATTCCAGAGATGTGTCTCCCGCATCTTAATATAGAAAGTGAACGATTTTTTCACGATGCTGATGTATATACTGATATGTTGTTTGATTTAGTTGACATTGGCGGCGTGGTGATTAAAACAATGATTAATAGAG
This sequence comes from Patescibacteria group bacterium AH-259-L07, assembly GCA_027718005.1. Lineage (GTDB taxonomy): Bacteria > Patescibacteriota > Patescibacteriia > UBA2591 > UBA6264 > JALLOO01. The sequence goes on from JALLOP010000139.1 coordinate 1,052, forward strand.
ATGTTGTTGATCCTAATCGAGCGCGCACCAATGACACCAAAGAAGGCGTTATACGATCGATCAGTTTTGATAAGAGTAAGCTTATAAAACACAGGTATTCACCAGAGGAAAGAGAATTATTGTTAAAACAGTTTTATGATCCGTTTCATAGGAGATTAAACAAAGAGTTAGAGACCATGCGAAAAAAGAATGGCAGCGTACTTTTGTTAAACGGGCATTCAATGGCAGATCAAACACCTGCGACAAGAAAGAAAAAAGAACAAAGAAAGCGGCCGGATTTTTGTCTTGGTACGCAAGATGGTATGTCTGCTGATCAAAAAATATTACAGGTATTTGAAGAGTCGCTGCGCACCAATGCTCAAAAAATTAATGCAACGGTTGAACGTAATTATCCTTTTAAGGGGTACACAGGAATAACTTCTCGATATGCGCGGCCAAGTCAAGGGTATCACTCTATTGTTTTAGAGGTTAATAAACGATTATATTTAGATGAAAATAAAAAACCTCGTTATGATATGATAAAAAAAATTAATACCCTTATTAAAACAACCATGTCTGAAACAATGAAATATTTTTAAAGAAAAAAATGGCACGTGAAAGCACCATTTTTTCTAAAGGTAAAATACCTATGATTACGAGACATTGCTCATTCTCTTACTCTCAATAAATACCTTTGCTTGTTCACGCGTTAGTACGGCGAACCGCAAGCCCAAGGTTTCATATATTTGGTATATATCATCGTCATCAACAAAGAACAAATCGTCTTTTGCAATAATGAACTGACATTTATCTGATGCATGAACGTTAGGGTAGGAATCCCGTTCACTGAGAATGATAAAAAGCTCGTTGCTATCTATTTCTTGAGAAATTCTTTGGAAGTCATCAGTTGAGAGATCTCCCTGTTCAATTTTTTCTTCATATTTGTTGTACCAGCCACTGTTATGTGTAAGCTTGTTCTTAAAGCGCATCTGTTCACGACGAAGCCCAAACAAGTTGCTGGCAGGTTTTCCATTCCCGCGGTACATCCCTTTTGTTAATTGTCCCATGATTACCCCCTCCTTTTATGAAAAGAGCTTAGTTATAAGTTCTAGTCCATCCAGAACTTATTATACAGTATAACAAATTTAAAATTTTTGTCAATACCAGG
>JALLOP010000014.1 GCA_027718005.1 Patescibacteria group bacterium AH-259-L07
TATTTACAACTCCTAAGGTTTCTCCGGGGGTATACGGGGAGTCAAGGGGGTGCGGCACGGGCGAGGGTAAAAAAACTGCCTACCAAAATAATCACGCCGATGAGAAAGGCAATGCTCGGGCGAGGCAAATTATGATACGTATACAAATGTGCTTTTTTCATAAGAAATTATTTTACCCTGTTACATAGGCCTTTGGCCTGACCCAGCCCTCTATGCTCTATGTTTAATCGATTGAAAATTTTATAACGCTATGATCTAAAGACTAAGTTTTTTCTATTATTTTTAAAGCTTAGAGGGCTGGGTTATTTAACAGGGTTAACCTTTATTACATTCCTATAATTAGTATACCATATTGAGTGAAAAGAACATAGTCATCCCCCACCACTTTTATTCCAAAAGTGGTGGGGGGATTTACAATTCAAAATATATGGTATAAAATAAGCAATATGACAAAGTCTACAAAATATTCGAGTACAATGCTTGCGTTGCTTCTCCTGCGCCTTGGCGCAGGGGGGATCTTGTTCTATGAAGGATTTTTAAAAGTCTTTATACGCGGCTTTACAGATGTAGCAACCTACTTTGAAGTACTCAACTTTCCCTTCCCCGTTCTTGTTGCATACGCTCTTAGCTTTTTTGAACTTATCGGAGGATTACTTATTATCGCAGGGCTCTTTACAAGAATAACCTCTTTTCTCGCAGCTCTTGAGATGGCGGCAGCTACCTTAGTGGTAAACATTTCAGCAGGACTTACTGCAGCAACCGAGGTAACAATACTTATGTTTACTATTTTTCTCTCACTAGCTCTTATCGGTGGAGGATCTCTCTCATTAGAACGTATCTTAAAACTATCTAAATTTACTCCCTCTCTCACAACCTTTATTTCTATACCAATAGTACTTATACTTATCCTTCCGCTCGCCGTTTTTGCTGCAGGCGGAGGCGGTGGTGGAGGCGGTGGGGGAACACCACCCCCTCCCCCTTGTACTGAAGATACGTGGGCATGTGGTGACTGGGCACTCTGCGGCCTGGCCAGAATACAAACACGTGTATGTACACTCGGTTTTAATTGTCCAACAGTTGAAACACCTAAACCTGAAGAGTCACAGCTCTGTATCCCTGAATGCACTGAAGATACGTGGACGTGTACAGACTGGAGCACCTGCTCGCTTGAGGGACAGCAAACACGTACGTGTATGCTTACTGATGATTGTCGTCTTGTTGAAACACCAAAACCAATTGAGTTGCAATCCTGTCAACCCGAATGTACTGAGGACACGTGGGAATGCAGCAACTGGAGTATATGTTCACAAAATGGACAACAAACGCGGACCTGTACCCTTATAAACGACTGTCCTCTTATAGAACCACCACGGCCAGAAGAAGTGCAATCATGTACACCTAAATGTATTAAAGATACGTGGAAATGTAATTCCTGGAGCCAATGTCTTGAAGATGGCAAAGAACGCCGTACCTGTACTCTTGTCAATGATTGTCCTGGAATAGCTACTCCAAAACCAGAACAAGCACGTATTTGTCCTGGACTCCGCTGTGGGCACCTTGATACACTTAAAAAACGAATTGCCTGCCGTCTTAAACTTTCCAATGAGGAGCTTGCTCAAGAATTTCAAATTCTGTATTTTCCTGAATACTGCCAAGTTGAAGAGAGTAAAAAAGAAAAAAATGAATGTATTGCCTTTTACCAAGCAATTGGGCCGTGTTGGAAAATAGCGCCAGGGCTTGAGCGGACACAGTGCGCGTATTCTGTAATCGGTCTTGCCCCCCTTACCCAAGAAAAAGAGCAATGTCTTATACAATCAGAAGAAAATCGCTCCGTGTGCATTCAAGAACTCAAAGAAAAGATAGAACACGTGCTGCTCTTTCATATGTATGAACTTAATGTGCAAGCAGAATCTTTGCTTTCAAGAGGTGATGTTGAAATAGACGCAGTCACTGATTTTGAAACATTTATTGAGACTAAAAAACAAGAGCTTGCAAAAGGAAAAACCCTTGCTGAATGGAAAACAATTATTCAAGATGTTAAAGTACAATGGCTTACTTTCTTAAAAAAGCTTTTATGATCTCTTCTATGGGTAAAATAATAGGAGGAATAGGAATACTGATCATTATAGGAGCAGTAATCATTTTATTTTCTGTATTGCAAACACCGACTCCTGCTCCAGAAACGCCTGCCCAAATTGAAGCACCACAACCACTCCCACAAGAACCTACTCCAGAACAAGAACCTACTCCAGAAACACAAAAAGATCCACTTCTCCAACACAACCTTGATCAAGCACTTAAGGCTATTGAAATCTTAGAGGATTTAGAAGAAAATTTTTAAAAAAATTACAAAAAACTATAGGGATTGCCCTATAGTTTTTTGTATTGTATAATTTGTACAATTATATATTAGTTCTTTTCTCGCTCTATCTCAAGCACATAGCCCTCGTTTGGACGTAAAACAAGACTACCTAACTGAATTTTTATGTCTTTGTCTTTATCCATGTGCGTATTTAATATAACACGAGCACTGTCTGCCTCTCTATTTAATTTTACTTTATGTTCTTTGGAAGAAAAATTTAACACAACTAGTATTTTTTGATCCTTATGCTCTCGGATATAAGCAAATACGTGTCGTGATTTTACGTCAAGCGATTCATATTTCCCCTTTAATAAAACGGGTGATTGTTTTCTATACCGTATAAGGCGGCGATATAAATTAAGCATGGACTGCGGGTCTTGTAATTCACTTTCTACATTATAGGTATCAAAATTATGATTAACCGGCAGCCATGGATCATGTGTTGAAAAGCCGGCATACGTTTGCTTGTCCCATTGCATTGGTGTTCTTTCAGGATCACGACCTTTTAGAGGATCCTGTCTTCCACATGGGTCACAAATCTTTCCTTCAGGAATATGTGTATTTTCCATGCCTAATTCCTCGCCATAATAAATAAATGGCATACCGCGAAGCGTTAAAAGCAATAGAGTTGCAACACGTGCCTGCGCTTTGCCAATTCGTGTTACCGTACGAGGCCGATCATGATTAGCCAAAACATAATTCGGCCACCTATCTCCTCTAAGACTTGTATCATAATTGTCAATAAATTTTCTTATCGAGCGAACACTCCAATCTGACTTTTTAACAATTAAATTAAAATTAGAAGGAACATGAAAACTGTAAGGACATACTTTGTGAAACTTGATAAGTTCATTAAGCCCAATATACATTTCTCCAATCATGAACCGATCTCCATATTTACTCAAAACACTGCAAAAATCGGCTATAGCTGATATAAGCTCTGGCTGTCCCTGCGTATAGATATGGAGCAAGGCATTATATGAATTATCTTCTTTCGCATATATTGGATTTTGCGGCTCATTATAAAACGTATTGTCTTTAAACAAATGGTATAGAGCGTCAACGCGAAATCCATCAACGCCGCGATCGAGCCAAAATCGCATCACCGTATGCATTTCTTCAACCACCTCTTGATTTCGCCAGTTAAGATCAGGCTGCTCTGGCAAAAAACTATGCAAATAATATTGATTTGTTTTTTTATCATATGTCCATGCTGAACCGCCAAACACGCCTATCCAGTTATTAGGAGGCCCTCCATGTGATTTTGGATTCCGCCAAATATACCAATCTCGTTTCGGATTATCGCGCGATGAACGCGATTGTTTAAACCATGAATGCTGATCTGAAGTATGATTCGGAATAAAATCCATTATAACAAACATATCTCTTTTATGAGCTTCTGTAATCAACCTGTCAAAATCATCCATGGTGCCAAAAATCGGATCAATACTATAATAATCTGACACATCATAGCCAAAATCTTTCATAGGGGATGTATACATGGGAGAAATCCAAACTACATCAATGCCTAATGATTTTTCAGTGCCATCATTTAAATAGTCAAGCTTAGAAATGATCCCATTAATATCTCCAATACCATCGCCATTGCTGTCTTTAAAACTGCGCGGATAAATTTGATAAATCACCGCATTTTTCCACCACATAAGCGCTTGCGCTAAAATAAAAGATAAAATATAAAAGATAAAAAATTTTTTTGTTTTTACGTTTTTATTTTTTCTTTTTAATTTTTTATTTTTTATTTTTTATATTGTGTCCGCCAAATTGTTCACGAAGGGCTGGTGAACTACTCTACGCCTGAAGGCGTAAGAGCTTCCTGCTTCACAGTCGAGGGCAGCCCCTCAACTTCACAGGCGTTGATTCCCGTGGTCCCCACGGTATTTAAACCTAAGGTAAGAACGTTTTTAGCTGCGTTAATATCTCTGTCTATGGTGAGATTGCAATCAGGACATTTGTGAATTCTGGTGGCTAACGATTTAGGAACTGTTTTTTGACAATTACTGCATATTTGAGATGTATGCTGGGGATTCACTCCTTGTGCCCACACACCAGCTTCTTCCGCTTTGTAGGTAAGCATTTGTAGGAAGGTGCCCCAGGAAGCATCAGCTATTGACTTCGATAGATATTTATTTCTGACCATGCCAGAAATGTTTAATTTTTCAAAGGCAATAAATTGAAAGTTATTAATCAGATGTCTACTTAATTGATGTAAAAAATCTGTTCTTTGATTAGTTATTTTTTCGTGTAATGCAGCCACCTTTAATCTTGATTTGTTTCTGTTTTTGCTTTTGAGTTTTTTTTGTGAATGTTTTCTCTGGATTTTACCTAGTTTTTGTTCTGATTTTCTTAAGTATCTTGGATTATCAATCGTATCTCCATTAGAAGTAGTTACAAAGCTATTCAAGCCCACATCAATTCCAATCATATGTTCATGTTTGATATGTTCAATCTTTGTTTTGTTTGGGAACGCTTGATTAATCTCAACTGAAAAACAAGCATACCATTTATGAGTTGATGTTCTTTGAATAGTTAAGGTTTTAATAGTTCCTTGTATTTCTCGATGAAGTATAATTGTAACAGGACCAATTTTAGAAAGATTCACCCTGTTAAATTGCGGCTTTGCCGCACCGACTTTGTCGGATTTAACAGGGTAAAGTTTGTTGTCCTGTAATTCAAATCCTGATTGCGGGTACACTAAACTATCATATCTGTTTTTTCCTTTAAACCTTGGATATCCTGGTTTTTGATTTTTTCCATTCTTATTCTCGGTAACTCGTCTGAAAAAGTTTTGAAACGCTTTATCTAATCGTCTGGGCACATCTTGAAGAACCTGAGAATAGATCTCATTTAATTCTGGTTTCTCCCCTTTAAGCTGTGGTATTTGTTTGATTTGATCAAAGCAAGTGATTCGTGTTTTGTCCTTTTCATACGCAGTTCTTCGCTGTTCTAAAAAATGATTGTACAAATAGCGGCAAGAGGAGAGCTGGCCCTTAAGTAAAGTCTCCTGAGCTTTAGTTGGATATAATCTGTATTTATAGGTTCGTTTGAGCATATTTTTGTGTTTATCTTTATGTCTTTATTATACCCTATAGATACAAAAAGTGCGAGCTTTCATCTCATCCCCTGAAGGGAGTAAGTTTTCTCGCTCGCTTTCTATAAATGTAAGGCGTTATTCGATTATATTCTAATTTTCCAATTTCTGAATGATCAATCATCCCCTTATAAAATAGCCGCTCGCTCCGCTCGCGAGCTATTTTTCTGGAAACCCACTGTTTCCAGCGCTCGCCTTCGGCTCGCTGCTTTCCTCCACGAGGAAACACCCAGTTTCCTTGCGCTTCTCCCGACCCCACTATTTTGGAAACCAACGGTTTCCAACGTTCGTCACTTCGTGACTCACTGCCTTCCTCTACGGAAGAAGCGCACCGCTCACCCCGTGGTGGAAAGATAGGAGCAAACGAAGTGAGCGACGTAAGAAACCGAAGGTGTCTTACAGTGGGGGACGGGGTGAGCGGCTGGCCCGACCCCCTTCTGATTATATCGGAATTTACTATTTTAGCTTCTCCTGAAATTCCGATATAATTAAATTAGGTGGCGTTTTACCGGATAACCCGGCAATAATATTTTTTGCCGCAGTCATAGACATTGCCTGACGCGTTTCAATCGTGGCAGAAGCAGTATGCGGAGTTAAAATAACATTATCTAACTTTCGCAATTCATATATATCATTTGGATTACAATCAATCAATGGCTCGCATTCAAAAACATCTAAACCAACACCTGCAATTTGTTTTCTGCTAAGGGCTTTAACCAGGGCCAGTTCATCAACCACAGGGCCTCGCGAAGTGTTGATCAAATATGCAGTATGTTTCATAAGTCGTAGTTCCTTTGCTCCTATTAAATGTCTGGTTGATGTAAGTAATGGCACATGAAGTGTTACAAAATCAGAATTTTTAAGCAAATACTGTTTTGAAACATATTGAGCGCCAAATTGCTTTTCAAACTTTTTGTCTCTTTTGATGTCGGAATAAAAAATTTTTACCTCAAAGCCTTGCGCTAATCTTCTTGTTAAAGCTTTTCCAATCCTCCCCAATCCAATAATTCCTATCTTTTTGCCCCGTATATCTGTTCCTAATAATAACTCAGGCCCCCACCCTTTATACTTTCCGGCTCGAGTAAATGCATCAACCTCAACAATACGATGTGCAAGAGAAAACATTAACGCAATAACATGTTCTGCAACGCTTTCACTCAATTCATTAATGGGGGTATTAGTCACCATAATATTTCTCTCCCGCGCAGCTTTCAAATCAATATTATCAAATCCGACTGCATAGTTCGCAATAATTTTTAATTTTCTGCCCATCCCATCCATTACTTTTCCGTCTATTGTATCAGTCAAAATACAAAGCAGCGCATCTGACCCTTTGCCCATAGCAATAATTTCTTTTTTCTCAATAACACGATTGTAAGGGCTGACTTTAACTCGATATCCATATTGCTTTAGCAATTTTATTCCCTGATCAGGTATTTTTCGAGTAACAAAAACTTTAAACATAAATTCTTTTTAAACCCTGTTAAATTTGCTTTGCAACTATTTAACAGGGTAAATCTTTTTAGGTTTAAAATTTTGATGTTGAGCCAAAATCTTTACTAGCTCTTTTTTCTTTAAGAGTCCTTCTTGAGCCCCAATTTTTCCGATTACAAACGCCGCGTTGACCGTTCCCCAGCGCATAGCCTCACAAATATCATGGCCGTACGCAAGAGCAGAAATAAAGCCAATAGAATAACTATCTCCAGCACCAGTCCTTTCAACCATCGGTGATTTAAAAATATCTTGAAAATAAAAACTGTTTCCATCAAATGCGTAAGAGCCATTCGGTCCGTCGCCAATCACTACTATTTCTGGTCCTTGTTTTTTTAACGCTACCAATAATTCTTTAAAATTTTGCAACCGGCCTACTAATCTCTGGGCCTCTTCCTTGTTAACCATAAAAACAGTGGTGAGCTTCATTATCGGCCCTAAAACCTCCAACCCCTCCTTTAATTGAAACGTTCCGGGATTAAATCCTAACCTGGCCTTGGTTTTTTTAATATACTCGCAAAGCTGTTGATGAACTTTTTCATGGCCGGCAGCTAAAGAAGAAAAATAAATCCATCGAGTACTAGCCAACCGGGGAAGAGAATACTCTCGAGGTTCATGATATACTAAGATTGTCCTCTCTCCTTTAAAATTAAGAACAACTGAATAATTACTTCCCCTTTTTTTATCAAATTGAATATAATCTGGCGCAACACCTTCAATCTGTAATCTCTTAAAAATTTCCTTTCCTGTATCATCATTGCCTAAAACGGTGTAAAATGCGGTTCTTAATCCAAGTCTTGAAGCGCCTACTGCAAAATTAGCAGAGTTCCCTACACCTGGAATTTTAGTTACTTTTCTTACCGGGATCTTATCAGCATAGTTTATACAAAGCCGGCAGGCCTCTTTTTCTAGCTCACATACAACAGTTGCCTCATCAATATCCAAAAATACATCTAAGGTAGCGTCACCAATTGAGATAACATCAAAGCTTTTGCTCATAAAAAAATTAACGCTCTTTCTTTGCAAAGGGCCTAGCATAATGAGAGCACGTCTCAGACCCGCAGACCTTTGTTTTGTGTGCTTCCCATTCTTCTTTACTCAATTCTGCGCCGCATTCACCTTCACACACGTAGTATATATTTTCTTTTGTTTTTTCTGACATAGTCAAGTCTTGACCTTTATTTTTTTAATCTTTTTTCCGCTTCAATACTTTTTTTACTGCCCTCATAATGTGAGGATGAGTCAAACCGAACTTTTCTAATAATTCGTCTGGTTTTCCGGATTCCCCAAACCTGTCTTCAACACCAATCATCTCAACAGGAATAGGATACTTCTTAGCTAACATTTCTATCACTGCGCTTCCCATGCCCCCCATTACTTGATGCTCCTCAACCGTCACCAGGGCCTTAGTTTTTTTAACTGAATTCACAATAGTTTTTTCGTCTTGTGGTTTTATAGTATGATTATTGATTACCTCAACACTAACTTTTTCTTTTTCCAAATTTTTAGCAGCCAGCAATGCTTCATAAACCAAAGGGCCACAAGAAAGTATAGTAACATCATCTCCCGTTTTAAAAATTTCTGCCCTTCCTACTTTAAAGGGGGTTTTCTCTGTTGTAAAAACAGGGGTTTTTTCTCTTGCAAAACGGATATAAACAGGACCTGGCAAACGTGCGGCAGCTACGGTTGCCTTTTGAGATTCAATAGCATCGCAGGGAACAAAAACAGTCATTCGAGGCTGAACACGCATTAAAGCGATATCTTCTAGTGCTTGGTGGGTTGCGCCATCAGGTCCTACTGAAATTCCTGCATGTGCTCCTCCAATTTTTACCGGAAGATTATTCAAAGAAATAGTCGTGCGGATCTGTTCATTATTTCTCCCCGGGCTAAAAGCCGCATACGAAGAGATGAAGGGAATTTTGCCATAATTTGCCATACCTGCAGCAATAGTTGCCATATTTTGTTCTGCTACTCCCATCTCAATGTATCTTTCGGGAAATTTTTCCCTAAACCAGTGAGATCTTGTAGACTCTGCTAAATCAGCACACAATACTACCACTCGCTCGTCTTTTTCTCCTGCCTGGACAAGCCCCTTGCCATAGCCATTACGGGTAGGGATCATTTCTAACTTGCTTTTATCAAACAAATCGGGGACTAATTTGGCTTTTTGATTTATCATATGATTATTGATGTTCAGATTTAATTTTCCCTCCTATAGTTCGGAGCTGATCCAAAAATCTTTTTGCTTCATCAAGCTTTGGTGGTTTTCCGTGCCATTGATAATCAAATTCAATTTCAGGAACTCCTTTACCAGGAATAGTATGGGCAATAATAATTGTTGGTTTTTCATATATTGCTTTCGCCTCCTCAACAGCATCAACAAATTCCTCTATATTATGACCGTTTATCTCAATAACGTGCCAATTAAATGCTTCGTATTTTTCACGAATAGGCTCGAGCGGCATAACGTCTTCTGTCATACCGTTTATCTGAATGTTATTGCGGTCAAGAATGGCAGTAAGATTATTAAGCTTATTGTCTGCCGTAAACATTGCTGCCTCCCATGTATTGCCAGCCTGCTGCTCTCCGTCTGACATAATGCAATATACCCTAAACTTCTTTTTATCCATCATTGCTGCGTACGCAATGCCGGCTGACTGTCCCAAGCCAGATCCAAGCGGACCGGAAGTTGTTTCAACCCCTGGCAATTTTTCTCTTTCAGGATGTCCCTGGAGCCGCGTACCCAATTTCCTTAAGGTTTTCAGCTCTTTCAAAGGAAAGTATCCTGCATGAGCCATGGTTACATATCGTACCGGGCAAATATGCCCATTAGATAAAATCAACCGATCACGATCTTCCCATAAAGGATTTTTAGGGTCGTGGTGCAAAACATGAAAATAAAGGGCAGTAAAAATATCTGCCATACCCAAGGGGCCTGCCGTATGGCCAGACCCTGCCTCTAAAAGCATGGAAATAATATCTTGGCGTATTTTGTTCGCCAACTCTTCTAACTTTTTAACTTTTTTGTCATGAATGTTCATACCCGTACTTTAAGTATATATATTATACCTTTTTTATAAATGTTTATCAACCCCGTTAGAGGTCCGAATCATTTGATTCGGCAGAAACCGGAGGTTTCTTACCTCTAACGGGGTCAAATGGTGTTCGTATCGCTTTTGTCAAACTGATAACGAACAAGATTGACAGGATAAGCGCGATCGGTATTACATGTCTGGTCAAAAACGAACCAAAAATTGTTCCGGCAAAGAGTAGAATCAAAATAAAAATATGACATGGACAGGTGATAAATGCGATAAGCCACGAAATTGAGTGTCGAGTCTTATTTTTCATATTCATAACAATTATCAGGCGCAATTCTTGCAAAGGCCTTCTTATTAAAATCAACTAACGGATTTGTTGAAAATTTACGGTAAATACTATAGATAATTGTAGTGGAAAATAAATGTAAAAGCAAATAAAAGAGGAAATGTCTATTTCCTCTTCTTGACTCTGTCCTACTCTTACATTCTGTATGGAAGAACGACTACATAAATAACGAAAGCGATTATGATCCAGATTGACACTCTTTTGATACCCAACCCTTTTGGAAAAGAGCTGGGTTGCGGAAACACGTCCCCACCCCAAGTCCTGCTACGCAGGACATCAGGCCGGCCCTGAAGTACAAATGCGTTGCATTTGACTACAGGGTAAACAAAAATTCTTTTTGCTTGCCCCGTAGCAAGCCGCAGGCTTTGCTATGGGGCCTGCCTGTCTAATACCGGGTCAAAAAATTTTGGAAAAAGGAACCATTAGGGTAGTTCACAATAAACACAGAATTTGGGTCGGGCGTTCCCGGACCATCAAAAGGGGGCGGGCATACCCGCACCCTTTTGTGTTTTATGGAAAAAGCTTGAGCCCGTATCCATAAATTTCTCCTTCCTTAGAGCGAATTTTAGACCTCAATACTTCAAAAGCTCTCTTGTCTCTATCTGGTAAAATATGCGTGGCAATCGGATAAGCAGCTAAATCAGCTAATTGTTTAAATCGGAGGTTCGACCTCCGATTTATTATCCTCTGCAGGACCATTTATTTTCAGGTTTTTCAGAGGCCTGTGGGCCTTTGATTAATTTTAAATCTCTCTTTTTAATGGTCTTGTTCCATTTTTTCTAAATTGCCAATCAAATTCTTCCAGGAATTTTTTAGAATTTTTTCTAAACCATTGTTCTATTTTTATCGCGTCAATATAACCCGGATCGCCGGCTGCCGGAAACATTTTTTCCGCATAATCCGTCTCATATCCCATTTTAATAGCTAAAATATCATAACGAGCGCCAATATTATCATTGGGATTGCTTTTTAATAACTTACGGAAAATCTTTAAAGCAGATGTCCGTCTTCCATCCCACCAGAGCCCGTATGCCCAACTATATATCGCCCGAATAACATGACGGTTATCTAAAATTCCCCAGGAAATATGCTTCGGCCATCGACCCTTTTTGTCAACAATTAGATTCATTGCTTTAAAGTAGGCTTTTTCCAATATGTCTTTCGCCTCCACGTAATTTTCTTCTTCTTCTAAAATATCAGCTAAGGTTAAATAAGGGTCGAAATATAAAGAATCTTGTTCAATGAGTTTTTGCATTTCTTTTTTTAACTTGTCAGACGGCAACTCTCTTTCTAATAAATCATAATATTTTAACATTGCTTCTGGTTTTCTACTAATAAATTCCTTAATTTGCTTTTCTCTCTCTGGATTGGTAATGGAAAGTCCTTCTTCTACTCTCAAACCTGCATAAATTTCATCCCATAAACCCATCAGCAGGGCAAAATACTTATTAACTTGCTTTGATTTAAGTGAATTAATTTTTTCAAAAATTGGGCCAAAAGCTAAGGTTTCAAAAATATAAAATGGCAAAATCAATTCATGTCCTATGCTGGAATGAAATTTTTTAAATACATGCCATTTCTCAATATCACGATTATTTAACTTTGTACTCTCTATAATGTGCCTTAAAGTAAGAGTAGAAATTAATTCTACAATTTTCTGATAATTTTTTATCTTCCGGGCTTTTAAAAATTCGCTTCCAAGCCATTTTAAAGAAGCGGCTTCAGATGGATCTTTAACACGACTGTCTTTTTTCCTCGTGTTTCTAAAATCAGTAAAAACACCGACTAAAAGATCTAATCCTGTTCTCTTTTTTTGAAGTATTAAAATATTATCCCAAACCACAGTACCTTTTAAAATTTTACCGCAAACCCTCCAAAAAAAATCTAAATCTTTTGTTGATCTTAATTTTTTTAAATTTTTTTCAAAATTATCCGGCATAATAATCCTATTTTAAATTTAAATTAAATTAAAATTTAAAGTGGCGGGTGGGGTTAGAAGGGAATATCCTCCGTCTTTTCCTCATTTTGCTTTTTTGATTTTCGCTTAGCTTTTTCGGCTGTATCTTTCTTGTCGTTGTCTACCTCCTCTTCCTCCTCGCTTCCCGCTTCAAGCGCTGGTATGGTTTGCATTGAAGATCCAATCACCCCTTGTAAATCTCCATACATGCCAGCCGTATTAAGAAGTACTGATTGAAGCTGTTTTTCACGCTTTGCCCATGACCGCTCATATAACCGTTTTTCTTTATCAAGTTCAATTTTCATATCAGAGAAAGCTTCAATTATAGCTTCAATTCGTTGTCGAAATTCTGGACCAGTGAGATAATGAAAAAGAACATCTGCTCTTTTATCTTTACTTGCGGCCATGACTTTTGTAAAAGCAAGTTCTGTAATTTTTTGTCTGATTGCTACTGCAAGTCCATGAAAACTTGCGTAGTTAGTAACCCAAATACCATTAACAAATCCAAAATTTCTTATATCTTTAGGCAAAACTTGTGTCACAATTATGGCAACATCTGCTTTAGCTGATCGTTGATCATCTTTTAGCTTCGAAATCCATCCATCACTCCAGTTTTTTGTACGTTTCGATTCCCATATAATTGCACCACAACGCCTTCCACTGTTGGTTAACACCTCTTGAATTACATCGGCACCCTGCATACCCTTTGGTACTGGTTGCACATTATCTACTGGAAAAAGTTGCGAAAGTTCTTTTTCTAATTCCAACTCTTGAATCTCTCCTTGGGCTTGTTGAGATCCTTGCTCCGCGCGTCTTTTCAAATCCTCAATTTGCCTCCTCATATCACTTATCTGTTTGTCTTTCTCCGCATCTTTCATTCGGCGTTCATCTAAAATTCTTTTTGCAACTTCATCTTCTACTTTTTTTCTTTCTTGATCTATTTTTCGCGCGACTTCAAGCTCTATATCTTTTGCTCGCGCCTCCAATTCACGTTCTCGTTTTCGCAACTGAAGCTCTGTTTTTTTCGCTTCTTCCAGCTTTTCCTCTTTCACTTTCAGATCATCTTTCAAATCTCTCATCTCGAGTGCAAGGTCTTCTTCGACTTGCTTTCTTGCTTTTTGAGCTAAAATCTTCTTTTGCGCTTCTATCTCAATTTTAACGCTTTGTTGAACCCTTTCATCAATACTCTTTTCTTTTTCCTCAAGTGCTTTCTCTTTTTGCACCAATTCCTTTTGCTGTTCTGAAAGTGAATGTTTCTGCTCTGCTAATTTTTCTTCGTATTCCTTACGAACAGATTCTGTCAGTTGATGTTGCAACGTCTCTGTAATTGGAATCAATGCATTACATTCTGGGCATTTAATTTTATCTGTTTGGTTATCTGACATAGTTTTAAAATTATTTCTCAATTAAATTTGGGTTATTTTTGCAAAGCTCGTTAACCAGATAAATATTTTCTGTTTTTTAATTTTTCAGGTAAATATTCTTGTTTTTCTTTATAATCATGGTCAGGACTATATTTGTATCCTTTTCCATAATCTAATTTTTTCATTAATTCTGTTGGAGCATTGCGAATATGCAACGGCACTGATAGGTTCCCGTATTTTTCAACGTCTTTAGCTGCTTCTTCATAGGCCATATATAAAGCGTTTGATTTTTTACATTTAGCCATATATACAGCCGCTTGAGTAAGAATAACATTACATTCAGGCATGCCAATAAAGTGGCAAGCAGAATAAGCAGCTACAGCCTGTTCTAGAGCGCGAGAGTTAGCTAAACCAATATCTTCTGATGCAAAACGAACAATTCGACGAGCTATATACAAAGGGTCTTCTCCTGCTTCAAGCATCCTGGCCAGCCAATACAGAGTGGCATTAATATCCGATCCGCGCATTGACTTATGAAAGGCCGAAATTATATTATAGTGTTCTTCTCCATCTTTATCATAAAATAAATGCGATTTTTGAAAAGCCTCCTTAATCAAATCTAAGGTAATATTCTTTGTCTTTCTGGTTGGAGGTGATGCAGAAACAGCATATTCAAGTGCATTAAGGGCCGTGCGAGCGTCTCCATTACTCATTTGAGCGATAGCATCAATTACTTTCTTACTTATTTTTAAATTTAACTTACCAAGACCTTTTTTCTTGTCATTTACAGCACTCTCAATAATTTTAACAATTTGAGGTTTATTAAGCTGTTTTAGCACGAATATTCGGCATCTGGAAAGTAAGGAGCTACGAACCTCAAAACTAGGATTTTCTGTGGTAGCTCCAATAAGAATAATGATTCCCTTTTCAACCCAAGGCAAAAGCGCGTCCTGCTGTATTTTATTCCAACGATGAATTTCGTCAATAAAAAGTATAGTTGTTTTACCTAATGGTTTATTGGCCTTAGCCGTTTTTATAATATCACGTAAATCTTTTAAACCGCTGGAGACAGCGCTTATTTGTATGAATTCTGATCTAGTTTGCTTGGCAATAATAAACGCCAAGGTAGTCTTGCCGCTGCCTGGCGGGCCCCAAAAAATCATTGAAGGTAACTGATCGGATTTAATGGCCTGTCTTAATAAAGTATTTTTGCCAACAATCTTCTCTTGACCAAAAAAATTATCAAACGAATCTGGCCTTACTCTATCAGCTAATGGTGTATTTTGAGATGAATTAACCATTTAATTTAATTTTTGGGTTATTTTTATTCTGCGATGAACGCGGCGAAACCGCGTTTATTAGATAGATATCGCCTGCTGGTATTCTGGGAAATAATATGAGATATCTTTGAGATTAAATTTTCTTAAAATTGATTCTTTTGGTTCTCGTTTTAACAAAAATTCAAACGACTTATATATTAATACGCTCGGCTCAATATCATTTCTTGTCAATTTTTGCCAATATTCTCTTTCTAATATAACTTCGTATTCTATGCCATCAACATCGACTAAAAACTGCCATCCAATTTCAGTGTTATTTTGTTTTTTAATTTTTATGTTTTCCATTCTTTATAAGAACCTGACTTCGTCAGAACCTTGAAGTCTGTAATGAATAATATCTTTATCCAAACTTTAAATAAATGTCAAAACTTGAATCTGCGATTTTTTAAATTTTATTCCTCAATTAAATTTTCGGGTCATTTTTTGGGTCATTTTTCTATCTTTCGGGTCATTTTTTGGGTCATTTCCCCCCTTTATATTTAATCGCTCTTCCAGTTCCAACCCGCTCAACTAATCCAAGTTTTAAAAGTTTCATCAAGTCTCGTTTTGCCGTAGCACCCCCTACTTTAAAGTGCTCCCTATATTTTTTATTTGTAAACATAACACCCTTATTAACCATTGATCTTAAAGCTTCAATTTGTCTCTTATTCAATCCTAATTCTCTAAGGTCTATCTTCCCTTTTTCCGGAATCAACTTTAGTATGTCTTCGGGAGCATAAAATTTAACCTCAAACCCGCCGCCAATTTCGTTAAAATCTGGTTCTTTCAATCCGTGTTCAACACACCACTGGACTATTTTATTCGTGCCTCTGCCCCATTGTTCAATATTTTTTATTAGAAAAAAATTGTTAGCAATTGAAGGATTTCTCAAAATAGAATCGTGCTTTCTTTTTAACAGGGACGGAGTTAATGATTCTGGCAATCTTCCAGGATTTGATATTTCTATTCTGTCATCCAATATAGCTATCTTGATATTACCATGAATGGAATAATCTCTATGACAGACGGCATTAACTATGGCTTCTCTTAAAGCATCGGGTGGATATTCCCATACCTCTTCTCGTTTGAACATAACTATTTTAGCTGCCTTTTTGATGTGAGAAAGAACAAATTTTTCCGCTTCGTCTACTTGGTCTATTATACTCTTCTCTATTAATTTCATATCAATAAAGTCAACGGCCGCTGTTCCTTTGAATCGAGCACATCTTATTTTTGCTTGTAAAAAGAATTTTTGAGGATCTTTCCCAAATAATAAAATTGAAGCATTGATCAGCTTTCTATTTTTAATTAATCTCAACCTTTCCAATACTTCCTTAATTGGGATCTCCGTCTCAATATCAAAATTTCTTTCATGTTTTGCCTTTCTCAAAAACCATTTTACTTTATCCTCGTCAATGTCTTGCAAAGTAGCGTCTTCACAAACTTGTTCGTCCCAATAAACTTTTTTTCTTTCTAAAATCAGTTTTTCTGTCTCCTCTTTTGACATTCTCAAAGTAGATTTGCCAACCCTTTTAAAAGCTCTACCAAAAGCAAAAACAGGTTTTTCTTTAGCTTCATCTATGTCAATAATGATTATTCTCTTCTTAACAATTTCTTTAACTTCAATTTTGGGATAAACTTTTGGCTCTAAACTGGTTGAAATTTTGTTTGTTAATCTTTCTATTGTATCCTTTCCTGTCTGCAGTCCCGAAATATTGCCCACAAAGGAAACCCCGATAATAATCTTGCCGCCATTTTTATTGGCAAAACCGGCAATTGTTTGGATAATCTCTTTTATTTGAGACAAAGAAAGTTTTAGTTCTAGGCTTTCGCTTTCTCCTTTCTCTATTAATTTTTTAACTTCGTTTTTATTCATTTTATTTCACATCTTTAACAGAATTTATATTATAGCAAATTTTTCACTCATATAATTAATAGTAAATTTTAAATTTATTTCCAAAACTTAAATTTTTCATAAATATTCTTAATTAATTTTTTGGATTATCTTCATCAAATTACCTTTATTTTAAGAACTGTTACCTATTTCCCGATGCCTGTTTTTTCTAATTCTTTTTTAATAATACCAGAGGATATTTTTCTAATATTTTCATACAAAAACTCAATATCATTAATTAGCTCATCTATTTTTTCCTGACTAACAATAGAAACGGGCATGATTCTTGTATTGTTTCCATCTCCCGAATCAGGTATCGTTGAAAATAATTCTAAATTGTCATAAGGATTTCCTTGTGGGTACCTTTCGAATTGATTTTCGGTATCACATTTGTTGTTTTGTGGTAGCAATAAACGCCCAAAGGCATATTTTTCTATAATACCCTTTATTTTAATTTTATTATTGCCTTTAATATTCGTTTTACTTAATAAGTCTAATAAATTATGATTTTTAGGGAACTCTGCGTCTTGAATTCCAAGAATAGACTTCAAATAAATTTCTATTCCGTGTTTAAAATTGAAAAGAATTGGAAAAATTAAATATTCAGGAGATTGACGATAATTTCCATATATCCTTTTTATGCAATCACCAATTGGGGAATCTACAGATATAGCAAATTCGCTTAATTTTTCATTTAAAATGCGAGCGCTTATTAGCGCACACTGGAAATAAGATTGAGAAATTATTAACCAATCATATTCTCTCTTGTAATCAAATTTTTCTAATTTTTGTTTAGACATCTTTAAAAATTTATCTCTCAATTAAATTTTCGGGTTATTTTTATTCTCTGCCAGGTTCAACCTGGCTATTTTAATTTAATTCAACTAACTCAATTTTATCTCGGTCTCCCTACAGCTTTCATTCTCGTAACTTGCTTGAAGCCAAATTTGCCATCATTGCTCCCCATGCCCGATCTTTTATAACCACCAAACGGCGAATTGTCGGAAAAATATGAAGCTCCATTGATACTAACATTACCAGCCTCTAATTGAGCAACTACTCTATCAGCTCTTTCTAAATCATTCGTGTATATGCGCTCAAACCATAAATAGTATCGTTCGCTAATCTAATGGCCTCTTCCTCAGTATCAAAAGAAATTATTGGCAATACAGGGCCAAACACTTCTTCATAATAAACTTTCATCTTTTTCGTAATATCAGTTAGTACGGTAGGTTGGTAATAAGCGCCTTCTAAACCTTCTGGTCTATTGCCGCCACATTTTACTTCTGCTCCTTTGTCTACCGCGTCTTTAATTTGTTCTTCAAGGAGTATACGTTGTCTTTCTGCCACTAACGGCCCTACAAAAGTATCTTTATTCAATGGATCACCGATTTTCATGCCTTTTACCTGATCAGTAACTCTTTTTACTACTTCATCATACACATCCTTATGCACAATCAGTCTCTTAAGAGCACAACATATCTGACCACAATTTGAATATCTTTCTAAGCATACAGAATTGATCGCTGTATCAAGGTCCGCATCAGCAAATATAATACCGGGCGAAGAACCGCCCATCTCAAGTATTATTGGTATAAATTTCTTAGCGGCAACTTCATATAAGTGTTCCCCGACTTTGGAACTGCCGGTAAAATGAATCATATCTATATCCTGATCTACCAACATTTGATCGACTTTGCCATCACCATAGATAACATTTAAAACATCTTTTGGAAAACCCGCCTCCCGAAACATTTTTTCGACACGTTGACTGGTAAGCGGACACTCTTCTGAATGTTTAAATACAACCGTATTACCAGCTAACATAGCTTGAGTTGTTGCTATAAAAAAATTTGAACAAGGAAAATTCCAAGGTGTAATCGCTGCAACTACGCCATACGGCTCAAAAAAAACTTTATTAGTTTGCGTGTCGGACTCATCAATGATTTCAGGATCAAGATACTGAGGCGCAATTAAAAGTTTATGTTTAATCCATATAATATTCCTTTCAACATTCTCTTTGCTTTGCGTAATCGGCTTACCGACTTCTTGAGTTTGTATATGTGCCATCTCATCAGCTCTTTTGCTATATATCTCAATTAATTTATTAAAATAAGAAATTCTCTCTTCAACAAAAAATTTGCGCCAAGGATCAAAAGCTTTTTGAGCGCTCCTAACAGCGGAAACAACTTCGTCAAGAGTTGTTTCATTTACTTCACCTATAACCTCATATCCCTTTGCTGGATTTGTTGATTGTAGTTTTTTCATAATCTATTTCTCAATTAAATTTTCGAGTTATTTTTATTCTGCGATGAACACAGTCTCGCCGCGCTCACATACTTTTTAATTCTTTTTCTTGCCGCCTCAACATATTTTTTGTTTTTCTCAATTCCAATCCAATTTCTACCTAACTTTTTTGCTACAACTTAAGACAGTTTTTTAATGTTTGCTCAATTACTTTCACGCCTGAATATTTCAAGAAAGCAACGGCCATCTTAACCGAGTTTGCATTTTGCAACTCTTGATTGATAATGTTGCCGATTGGGTAATTGAAATTTGAAAGAATTTGTATTGCCATAGCTACTTATTATCTTTATAAGGTAACGATTTTTTTTCTTTTGCCATTAACATTTTTGCGTTTTTAGAGGTTATTACACTTTCGCCTGTTTGCTTTTCTATCTCAAGCCTCGCTTTCTTTGCAGCAATACCTCCCTTTCTGGCAACATCTTTATTATTTTCCAGACCCTCAGGCTTTTTCTTTTGGGATATTTCTGTCGTCGAAGCTTCTGCCAGCATGTTTAACACCAACTCAAGATTAGTCATGTTATCTCTCAGATTCTCTTTTTTCAACCTTTTGAATCTTTTATATTCTTTTATGCTTTTATCAGCCCATGCTTTAGTGATTTCATTTGTCAAAATTGCGTACTCTAGCCCTTCTTTTATACCTCGTTCTTGCCATTCATCGATTAATTCCTTGCGTATCTCGACACTTTTTAGTCGTTGATTTATCCATTCTTTTGAATAACCTTTTTTCAGATATGTTTTCATTGCCCTGTCAAAAGCAAGCTCCGGATTTTCTGTTTCCTCTATTCGCTCATATCCAACCTTTGCAAGCCATAATTTAAATGGTTCTGCTTTTGGTGAGGGAATTGATTGAATTACACGGAGTAAATCCTCCGTAGAAAAACAATCTGTTTTCCTTTGTTTTCCGTCAGGCGCAGTCATTCTCGACTGTACGATTTTTTCGTACACTTCACTTCCTTCGTTTTTCAGCTTGTTTTTCAGATCACTCCAATAGCGCCTTGGGATCGTAGTATCGGTCAAAACTTCAATAACATCGATGATTGAGAAATACCAAACTCCTCGTTCTTCGTCATAAGAACGACGTACTTGCTTTTGACTAAATAAGACTATCGAATGTATTTTTTTCATATTGATTATTTGCTCATCGTTAATTCGGGCATTTGATCTTCCATCTTTTTTTCACCCGTACTGAGAGTGACCAAGAAATGTCTTTAAGAGAAAATAATTACTAAACAATAAATCATTGCTGATGACTTTAATATTTTTTTTATTGAAACTTTCACCTACAACCCCAGTCCCCGCAAAAATATCACAAAAAGAATTGAATCCCTTACATTTTTCATTAACGATATCCTCAATAAATCCAAGTAATTTATATTTACTGCCGAGGAACCTTCTATTTTGTATATGAAATTTTCCGGAAATGTCTCTTCTTTTAGATACAAAATTGGTTCTACAAACTTTTTTTGTAATAGGAGTATATACTGGTGTTTTAATTTCTAATAAATCAAAAAGTGAATACTGAATTCTATCAACTCCTTTTTCCAAAAATCTCTTTTTTACTTCTCCGCCTATTAATATATCTTTCGATTTTGGCATATTATTGTTATTTAATTGAACTCCAATAATTATTTTTTAATATTGAGATTACTTTACCTTTTAATTCCATTTCATCAGTAAAGGGGGTAAGGTCATATTTTGGATTTTCCGGCTTAAGATAAATGTATGGGGGCTTATCTTCTGAAATAAAACGTTTAACAGTAGACTCGCCATCCATTTGAACCAGAACGATATCTCCAGAAATAAATTCTTTTTGATTTTTTACTAAAACAATATCCCCATCTTCAATGCCCGCATTAATCATTGAGTCTCCAGAAATTTTAAGTAGAAAAACATTATCTTGAAGTTGTGCCACATCAGAAGAAAGAGATCGCCACTCCCCTGATATTTCTATTGTTTCTAATGGAACGCCAGCACTTGTCGCGCCAAGAAAGGCAACAAGGCGTGGCTTCCCTAAAATTTTATATCCTAATGGCAGAATAACTATACTTCGAGCGATACCTTCGTTGCGTTTAATAATCTTTTTTTCTTCGAGTTTATTCAAGAGATCAACCACTGATTGATTAGAAGAAACTCCTAAGCTTTCCCGCATTTCTTCAAATGTGGGAGGATAGCCAGTATCTTTAATATACTGATAAATAATAGATAAGAGCTCTTTTTGTCTTTTGGTAATTTCATT
>JALLOP010000140.1 GCA_027718005.1 Patescibacteria group bacterium AH-259-L07
TTGGTGCTGGTGCTGGTGCTGGTGTTGCTGTTAGTGCTATTGTTGTTGCTGCTGTTACTATTGCCATTGCCATTGCTATTGCTGCTGATATTTCTAATTTCCAGCTCAACAAGTCTTTCATCATCTACTCTTTGATAGCTGAGGCAGTAGTGATCTTCGGAATCATCACTGGAATAACTTTTGCCTAGTCTTCCTGCTAACTTTCCAACAAAGGCACCATGTGTTCCAAAAGGAACATGTGGCGCTTTTTTATTTCTGGCGTTTTTCTTTTTAAACAAATGTAGAGTTACTATCTCAGGCCTTGTAAAAAATTATCAATACATTGTGGCAAATCTTGACTATAGCCGCCTTCTAAAACAGAAAATGTCGGCATATTCAAAGCAGAAATTTTTTTCCCAACTTTCCTATACGTATCCAGATCAAGGCTGAATTGTGTTAATGGATCATATTTATACGTATCAAAACCAGCTGAGATTGCCAAAAGATTTGGTTTAAATTTGTTAATCTTTGCCAATGCTATATCAAGTTTTTCTAAATATAGACTTTCGCCCGTTCCTGCTGGTAAAGGAAAATTAAGAGCATTAAACTCTGATTTCAGCCCGGTTCCTGGATAAAATGGTGATTGGTGAAACGAGATATATAACACGTGTGAGTCTCCTAAAAATATATCTTGTGTGCCATTGCCATGGTGACAGTCAATATCTAAAATTGCAACGTTACCTACTTTTTCTAAACTTTTCGCAACTGCAATGGCAATGTTGTTAAAATAACAAAAGCCGCCTAAAAATGAGCGGCCTGCATGATGCCCTGGCGGCCTCATTAAAGAAAAGCTTTTTTCTCCTTTTAATGCAATTTGAGCGGCTTTGATCGCACCACCTGCCGAAAGCTTCGCATACTCATATATTCCCTCAAGTGCCGGTGTATCAACGTCTAAAAAGCTTTCGCTCTTAACCAAACCTAAAAGCTTTTTATCATGGACTAATACAATATCATCATCTGAACATGGCTCTGGCATAACAAACTCATATCCTTTGTTTTTCAAAAACGCAACACTCTTCCCTACTCTCTCAGGTGATTCAGGATGCCCTGGTGATGAATACTCTAAACACTTGGGTGAATATATAATTTTCATAAAACTAATATTGTTAACTTGTGTCTGTATCTTTACTGTAGCAAAGTTTATATAAATATCAAACGTAAATGAAATAAAAAGGCGGCAGAGTTGCCGCCCTCTCTTCGAGAGATATTATGAGCAAATTATTTGCAAGGGCTTGCTCTAGAACCCTTTGAGTTAGAGTTACCGATTCTGATATTTGACCTTTAGATCATACATGATGCGTTCGGCATTTTTAAGGTTATTGTTTGCTTCCTCAAACTTATGGCGCAGATGTTTGGTAAGCATATCTAATTCAGTTAATCCCTCAACAATTTTAGCAATCAGTGTCTTTAGCTTCTCTGCCTGCTCAACTTCTCCTTTTGTAGCACGCCGTCTCATTTCTCTCACCAGCTCTCCGGTAAGGTCGCACAGAGCTGGAAGATAAACATCAAATCGTGCCTCAGGTGTTGCGACTGGTTTAATTATATCTGATGTTAGGACTTGCCAAAATAGTCGTGCTTCTAGATGCTCTTCAAGCGCCGCCTTATATGCGCCTGTATACCTCAGATCAGGCGCAGCATCAAGGTGTTCCTCTAGTCCGGACAAGATTTCCTTGGCTTCAGTCAGCAACTCTTCTGCCTCAGGTACTCGATCTCCTAACAGAGAGAAAATTGCCTGCTTTGACATCCTTACGTGCTGTACCTGATCGATCATTAACTTCATCGCGCGTCGAACCGTACTGCCTACTCTGCGTATTCAGGGTTGAAAGAAACGTCTTATCAATCATTTTCTTCCCTCCGTAATATCCTTTGAAATTGGTTAAGAACGATCTGCTGGCATACTTGTCAGCAGGTGGTAACACCATGCTACCACGTTATTATAATAGCATATTTTTATAATTCTGTCAAGACCTGGTGTAAAATATTGATTGACCGTAGATATTCATCTAAATCAATATGTTCGTAAGGGGTATGGTCAAACTTGGAGTTGCCTGGGCCATAGGTAACAATCGGAATGCCTTGCCAATGATGAGCTACAATATTAAAATCTGATGTTCCTGTTTTTTTCAAAAACTTTGGCTTTCCATGATATGACCGTA
>JALLOP010000141.1 GCA_027718005.1 Patescibacteria group bacterium AH-259-L07
AAGTCTAGAATTATCACGCAGTAAAACAAAAAGGCGAGGTAAATCCTCGCCTTGTTGTTTTTTTACTGTATAACCTGATTATCTAGCTTCTTCGATTTGAGCGATATCATCTTCAGAAACGCTTTCGTATCTCGGACGCAGCTCTATTGTTTCTGAATTGTATACCACAGCTTTACGCATAATACGTCCATCTTTTAGGGTAATATCAACAAATTGGTATCCCATGCCAGCTTCTCGTATTGATGAAAGTTTATCAAGCCATTTTTCCTTTTTCAGCTTAAGCTTCATTTATTTTCCTCCTCATATAATATTTTAAAGAGAACCGCTTTAATGATAAATAAAATACAATCCTTACAGTATTTTGTTGGGGATAAGTCAAGACTTTGTCAATACAAGATGAGTATACACCAACTTTTCCCCAACCCAAAAACTCCCCCAGTCGGACAAATCCTGTCCTGGGCCCTTCAAGTTCACATAGAATGCAAAAGCGCCCCCAACATCGGAGGCGCTTTCAATTTAATATTATGCTCTACTAACGTTTGTGGCATTTGGACCCTTTGGGCCGTCAGCTACTTCAAGTGTCACTTTGTCGCCTTCATTAAGCTCATTAAACTCTACATTTCTAAGTTCGCTTGAATGAAAGAATAGATCTTTTTCCTCACCTTCGCGGGCAATAAAGCCAAATCCGCGATCAGTGATGAGCCGAGCAATAGTTCCTTGTTGCATATCGTTGGAAAAAATTATATTGATAAATTTTCAAACTCTAGATTTTGTACGACCTTATTTTTTTACAATTCCGGTTTGATTAACTTAATAATACTATAATACAATATAAATGTCAACACCACTTTTCCACAACCCAAAAAGCCCTGCCTGCCGGCAGGCAGGGAGGACTTACCTCGCCTCTTTAGTCAAAACTCCCCAAGTGGAACGATGCCTGCCCCGTAGTGAACTTGTTCTACTATCGGGGTTCGAACCTGTTTGGTGATATGATAGACGCTTCTACTTTCAAAATTACTACTGGTTGATGAGCTACTTAAATAAAAAGAACATCCAAATTACGATGTTCTTTTACAAAAATTATCAGTATATAATATCGGGCTCAATTTCAGGATCTCGAGTAACGAGAACACTGTCGGTATTCCACCGCTTACGAAGATCCTCCTTACAAATGTCATTAACATATTCTATAACTTCTTGAATCTCGTCTTCGGTCCAACGTGATTCTTCCACCCAATCGCCATTTTCGTCTTTAAGTGCCATAAGGTACCGAGGTCCTGATGTTTCGCTTAATTCTACCTGAACCGCATCATAATATACACAGCCATCGGGTAGAGAGTATTTTTTAAGACCACATAACTCGTTATGACGCCCGATAAGAAATGCGGCATAGCCTTCTACCTTCACATCCTTCCCTAACAATTCAAGGGCTCTGGGAGTGAGTCCATTTTTCCAATTGCTTCTATATGCAGTTGCCCTTAGTTTACTTTTCTTTGACATATCTCCCTCCTTTCTCTTTTTATTTTAAAGTGCCAATGTTAGTGTCACTATTACACTAACATAATAGTGTATTTTTGTCAAGAATACGACTGTGGATAACTTTCAACCCAAAAAGCCCTGCCTGCCGCCTGCCTGCCGGCAGGCAGGGCAGGCAGCGAGGAATTACCTCGCCTCTTTAGTCAAAACTCCCCCAGTGGAACGATGCCTGCTCCGTAGTGAACTTGTTCTACTATCGGGATTCAAACCTCTCTTAATAGGATTAAAGAATCAATTTGTGTTAGAAGCCGTATTTATGTGGGACTCATCTTGTATGGGGAGAGTTTTCCACTTGCACAATTTTTAGTTTGTGTTAACATAGGTATGGTTCTCTACAACCTACTCACGAAGAAAGGAGAGACCCATGACACAAAAGAAGAAAGCCGTGAAGAAAAAGACGCGAGGTAAGTCATCAAGAAAAACTTCGTGGGATTCTGAGGATTTCCAGAAGAAGCTTGAAGAGCAAAAAAATGCGTGGCGCAAAAGTCTCATAAAAGAACGGGAAGAAGAAGCAAAGAGGAAAGCAGATTTTTATGACAGTATAGAATAACCAAACGGGAAAGATAAAATGAAACAACACAAAGAGTGAAAATCTGGTAACCAGTTCTTGAGGAGAGTGGTGAGTGAAAA
>JALLOP010000142.1 GCA_027718005.1 Patescibacteria group bacterium AH-259-L07
CTATTCGTCGAACTCGCTGCTCGCTCACCCACATATAAACAGTGGTTCGCTCGCTTGCGCTCAAACATCGCCGATAGGAGTAGTCGTTCGCTCAGCTCACGGTCGCTTCGCAAATTCGCTCAGCAGCAACTGCCAGACCTTTACGGGTTACTCGTTGCGGGTTACTTAAGATAGTAATTTGTCCCTGCGCCTTAATACGTACCTTATGAGTTCTACGTTTTTACGTTTATTTATTCTCATTCTTATTGTTACGGTTCTTTCTGGCTGTGTAAAAAGTGATACCCAAGAAGTTAATTTTGAAACAATTATGTCGCAAAGAAAAGCAGTTATTATTATTGCGCCTGAAGGATTTCAAGATAAAGAGTATAGCAGGACACGAAAAGCATTAGAGGAAAATAATATTGATGTCAGCGTTGCGAGTGAAATAGAAGGCAAAGCAGTAGGAAAATTTGGAGGGGAAGTTAATGTTGATATAACATTAGATGAAGTAAAGGTTAGTGATTTTGATGCGGTTATTTTTATTGGTGGGCCTGGCGCGCGAAACTATATGGAGGATACACGTGCCCATGAGATTGCAACGGCAACGCTTGAGAAGGGCAAGGTATTAGGAGCGATTTGTATTGCGCCAACTATTTTAGCTCATGCAGATGTGCTGAAGGGGAAAAGAGCCACGGTATGGTCTGATCCCTTAGACAAAAGTGCGATTGAGATATTAAAGGATAAAGGAGCAACCTATGTTGATCAAAGCGTAGTTGTTGATGGGGATATTATAACCGCAAATGGGCCTGCCACAGCTTCTTCATTTGGTAAAAAAATAGCGCAAGTATTAAATAACCAGTAATATATTAATTTTATATCATGAGTACAAGAATAGCTATCAACGGGTTTGGGAGGATTGGGAGGCCAACATTTCGGCGTGCGCTTGAATCCGAAATATTACAAGTTGTGGCCATTAATGATTTAGTTGATACGAAGACCTTGACCCACTTATTACAATATGATTCTATCTATGGCAAGTATGAGAAACAAGTAAGCTATGATGATAATCATATAATTGTTGATGGCAAAAAAATTCCTGTATATGCAGAGGCTGATCCATCTCATTTGCCTTGGAAAAAATTAGGTGTAGATATTGTTTTAGAATCTACTGGTGTGTTTCGATTAAGAGAAGCGGCTCAAAAACATATTACTGCTGGTGCAAAAAAAGTAATTCTTTCCGCACCGCCAAAAGGCGATGATGTTCCTATATATATTTTAGGAGCAAACGAGAAAACATTTAACCCTCAAAAAGATATTATTATTTCTAACGGGTCGTGTACAACCAATTGCTTGGCGCCGGTATTAAAGGTATTGCATGACAATTTTAAAATACAAAATAGTTTTGCAACGACCATTCATGCATATACGAGTTCACAGCGCTTGGTTGACCTGCCACATAAAGATTTGCGCCGCGCCCGCGCTGCCTCAGTTAATATTGTTCCTACGACTACGGGTGCAGCAAAAGCAGTGTGTGCAGCAATTCCTGACCTGCTTGGAAAATTTAGTGCTTCAGCAATTCGTGTTCCGGTCCTTATTACTTCGTTAAGCGATATAATGTGTGTATTAGAAAAGTCAACCACTGCAGATGATATTAATACCGCGTTTGAAGTAGCAGCGAAGGGCGATTTAAAAGGTATTTTAGGTATAACATATGAGCCATTAGTTTCATCTGATTTTATTGGCGATTCTCATTCTGCAATTGTTGATTGTTTATTAACGGCAATGCAGGGGAGCAATATTGTTAAAGTGGTAGCGTGGTATGATAATGAATGGGGATATGCATGTAGATATGTTGAGCTTGCTGAATATATAGGAGAAAGAATATAAAATGTCAAAGCTCAAATGTCAAATCAATATCAAATGACAAATTACAAAATGCCGAAGAGATAATTTGATATTGGATATTTAGTCATTCATTTGTCATTTGGATTGACAACTTGTTGTCATTGCGAGGCCGAAGGCCGAAGCAATCTCATATAGTCAGATTTTCAGATATATTATGAGATCCCTCGCTCACTTCGTTCGCTCGGGATGACACTGCGTGTCATTTAGACATTAGTTATTT